>JANNDD010000063.1:0-8536 GCA_031387365.1 Armatimonas sp.
CTCCCAAGTCCAGACGAAACGGCCCCCGGCGCAAACAAGCGCAGGGGGCTTTTTCTTTTGTGGCCCCGTGGTCTAAAGGTGATGACAGCGGTCTTTCAAGCCGTCAATGCTGGGTTCAAGTCCCGCCGGGGCTTCGGTTGATCTTCTGTAGCTCAGTTGGCAGAGCGCCGGTCTGTTAAACCGGATGTCGAGGGTTCGAGTCCCTCCGGGAGAGTTTATGCCTTTGTAGCTCAATGGGATAGAGCAGTGGCCTACGAAGCCAACGGTTGCGGGTTCAACTCCTGCCAAAGGTATGAGGAAGGTGAATGTGTGAGGTACACAGGCTGTCTTGAAAACAGTTCAGGCGAGAGCTAGGGGTTCGAGTCCTCCGCCTTCCGTGTGAACCCCGGCGTGCGGTTCGAGTCTGCTGCTCTCCGTTTGGTGTCCCGCCGATCAGAACGGTGGGACTGGAGAGCTAAAGCTACGAAGGCCGTTCCAGCCATACAAACTTCGTATGGGCGGCACGCCCTTTGTAGCGCGGAGCGCTCTCTAGCTCCCCCGCTCCAACCAGGGTGACTAATCGTGGATGGTGTAATTGGTAACATTTCTGTCTCTGAAACAGAAGAGTCCTGGTTCGAGCCCAGGTCCACGAGCTTGGGGAAATCCCCAAACAAGCCCCTTTAGCCCAATTGGTAGAGGCACATGGCTTAGAACCATGTCAGTGTGGGTTCGAATCCCATGGGGGGCATGTGCGCCCAATGAAATTAGGCGTTTACAATGGCGTTCCGCCGCGAAGCCCGTGCCAGGCTGGGGAACGAGCAGGGTAGCCCGGAACGGGCTTTGCGGCACGCAGTGCCACTGCAGACGCCGGTTTCAACCGGCGGTCGGTGGGATGATTGCAGGTGGTGTAATGGGCAACATGCCTGCCTTTGAAGCAGGAGATTTCCCGGTTCGAGGCCGGGCCTGCAAGTGGGAGAAAGAAGAAGAGATTTCTGCCGGAGTGGTCGAGTGGTTCAAGACGGCAGCCTGCAAAGCTGCTGCGCCTTGTGCGCATCGCGGGTTCGAATCCCGCCTCCGGCTCTAAAAATTGAATACACTGGTTGGGCCGCTGTGTGTGCGTTCTCGTACGATAACGGCCCTAAGGTAGCGAAAGTGAGCAAACTGCTTCGGCAGGGAGCGTTTCCACTGCCCGGCGCAAGCGGGGTGCAGGAAGGCAGCGGGGAGTGATTCCCGCACTCGTACACCACCCCTTGCCCGACCAGCCTGTCTCTCGGTACCCCGGTTTTGGGGTTTTTTCCAGATTTCTGGAGGATGTGGCGAAGTGGTTAACGCGCCTGACTGTGATTCAGGTTATCGCGGGTTCGAATCCCGCCATTCTCCCTCCAATAAAGAGCATCCTTCGGCTGGAGATTTTTAGTCTCTGGTCAGTACCAATCCCCCCAAGGAATCAACATCCACACTTACGGTATCACCCTCTTTGAACTCACCGCGCAGGATGGCGGAGCTAAGCGGGTTTTCGAGCAGGCGCTGAATGGTGCGTCGCAGAGGCCGCGCTCCGTAGAGGGGGTCGTAGCCTTTTTCCGCGAGCAGTGCTTTGGTAGCGTCGGTGATCTTGAGCTTAAGCTGGCGCTCGGCGAGGGCTTTTTCGGTGCGCTTCAAAAGCAGCTCGACGATCTGGCTGATCTGACCACGCGTGAGGGCGTGGAAGACAATTACCTCATCAATGCGGTTGAGAAGCTCAGGCCTGAGGTAGTTGCGCACTTCCGCCAGAGCGACCGGCTCGGGGTCGCGGCCTGCTGCTGAGGCTTCCTGGATCTGCACCGCGCCGATGTTTGATGTCATCAGCACGACCGTGTTCTTGAAGTTCACCACGCGCCCCTGGCCATCCGTGAGGCGGCCATCGTCGAGTAGTTGGAGCAGGACATTGAAAACCTCCGGGTGCGCCTTCTCAATCTCCTCGAGCAAGATCACCCGGTAGGGGCGACGGCGCACAGCCTCGGTGAGCTGGCCACCCTCTTCGTAGCCGACATAACCGGGAGGCGCTCCGATGAGGCGCGCGACGGCGTGCTTTTCCATGTACTCGGACATGTCAATGCGCACCATCGCACTCTCGTCATCGAACAGGAACTCCGCCAGCGCCTTGGCCAGCTCGGTCTTGCCCACACCGGTCGGGCCCAGAAAGAGAAACGAGCCGATCGGGCGGCGTGGGTCAGAGAGCCCGGCGCGGCTGCGGCGGATCGCCTCCGCAACGGCACCAATGGCGCGGTCTTGCCCGATCACTCGGTCGTGGAGTGTGGTTTCAAGCTGGAGGAGCTTGCTCGCCTCGCCCTCGAACATACGCCGAACGGGGACACCGGTGATGCGGGCGACAATCTTTGCGATATCGTTCTCATCCACGACGGCATCATGGCCCGTGGTGCGCTCCCAGTCCGCGCGTGCCTTCACGTGCGCATCGCGCAGGGACTTTTCCTCTTTCTGGAGCTCAGCAGCGCGGGCGTAGTCGCGTGCCTCGGCAGCGGCGAGTCCCTCCTCCACGAGGCGCTCCAGATTGGCCTCTTGCTCGCGCATATCCTCGGGGAGCTCCGAGAGGTCCATTCGCACCGCCGCACCCGCTTCGTCAATGAGGTCAATGGCCTTGTCGGGCAGAAAACGCTCGGTGACATAGCGCGCCGAGAGCTGGGCCGCCGCCTCGATTGCCTTATCCGTGATCTTCACCCGGTGGTGTTTCTCGTAGCGCTCGCGCAGTCCCGTAAGAATGCCAATCGTGTCCTCGATACTGGGCTCCCCCACAAGAACCGGCTGGAAGCGCCGCTCCAGCGCCGCATCTTTCTCGATGTTTTTTCGGTACTCATCGTGCGTGGTTGCCCCGATGCACTGCAGCTCCCCGCGAGCGAGCGCGGGCTTGAGCAGGTTGCTGGCATCCATCGCGCCCTCGGCGGCTCCGGCCCCGACCACGGTGTGCAGCTCATCAATGAAGACCACAAACTGCCCAGCGGCTTTTTTGATCTCATCCATCACGCCCTTGAGACGCTCCTCAAACTCGCCGCGAAACTTACTGCCCGCCACCATTGCGCCTAGATCAATCGAGAGAAGCTGGCGGCCTCGGAGGTTCTCTGGAACGGAGCCCGCCAGGATCATCTGGGCAAGCCCCTCGACAATCGCGGTCTTACCGACGCCCGGATCGCCGATGAGCACGGGGTTGTTCTTGGTACGCCGCGAGAGAATTTGGATCACCCGCCGCACTTCATCGTCGCGCCCGATCACCGGATCGAGCTTGCCCTCGCGTGCCAGTGCTGTTAAATCGCGCGAGAACTTCTGGAGCAGGGGGTACTTGCTCTCGCCACTGTCGGTGTCGCTGCGCTGGTTGCCGCGAATCTGCTGGAGGGCGCGGTAGATACGCTCCTCATCAATGTGTGAGCTCGTTAAGATCCGTGCGGCAGGGGAGTCATCGGTCTTGAGGACGCCTAGCAGAAGGTGCTCCACGCCCACAAACTTATCCTTGAGGCGGCTGGACTCGCTCTCGGCATGGTCTAGTGTACGCTTGGCACGAGGTGTGATGAAGATCTGGTCTGAGGAAGAGCGATCCGCCGTGTAGGCCTTAGGGAGCCGCGCGAGCTCCTCTTCCACGCGCCGGACGATCCCGCGCTCATCTGCCCCGATTCGGGTGAGGATCTGCCCCGTTAGGCCGTCCTCTTGCTCGAGAAGTGCCAGCAAAATATACTCGGTGTCTAGCTGGTTTTGTTTGTAGCGGCGCAGAATATCCTGGCTCGCTGAGATGACATCTTTTGCTCGTTCTGTGTAGTTGTCTAGCATATTTCACCTCTCCTACCCCCGCCGGGCGGGGGAAACATAAGGATTTAATCGGTGTGTTGTTTCCGCAGGCGCTCGATCTCGGCTTGCAGCTCTTCGAGCTGCTCTAGCAGCCCCAGAATAACTTCGACCCCGGCGAGATTGACGCCCATTTCCTGGGTCAGGCGCTGAATCTGTCGGACACGCTCGATGTCTTTTTCCGAGTAAAGCCGATTTTTACCAACGCGCATGGGAGTGACCAGGCCTAGGCGCTCGTACATCCGTAGGGTCTGAGGATGGATAGCGGGCTCCTCCGGTTTTTCGATACGCACCAGACGGGCCGCGATCGAGATCGTGTAGAGCGGCTCGTCGTTGCGTCTCATGCGAGGCCACCCGCCAGCTCGGTCAACAGAGCATGCTCGCGCTCCGAGAGCACTTTGGGCACAGTGATCTTGATCCGGGCATAGAGGTCGCCGTGGCCGCCTTCTTTGAGCTTGGGCATGCCCTTGCCCGTGAGGCGTAGCTGCTGGCCGCTCTGAGTTCCTGCGGGGAGCTTGACGGTGAGCATCTTGCCCTCGATCGTGGGAACCTTCATCTCACCGCCCAGTGCCGCCGTGGTGTAGGAAACGGGAACCTCGACAATCAGATCATCGCCCTTGCGCTCAAAGCTGCTATGGGCAAGCAGGCGCACTGTGAGCATGACATCGCCGCCGTTGACCCCTTGGCCTCCGAGGCGGATCTTCTGCCCCTCCCCGACACCCGCCGGGATCTTGACATCCACCCGCCGCAGCTCCGTGCTCCGGCCTCCGCGATCCAGATCATAGCGTCCGGTTGGAACCTGAATAGAGATTCCTTTGGTGCCTCCGTTGTAGGCATCCTCTAGGCTAAGGCGTAGCTCGGACTCAAGATCCCGGCTTGTGGGCGCTGGCATGCCAAATGGATCGCCACCTCCCCCAAAGTTCACTGTCCTGCGTGCCTGCTGCTGCCCTGAAGGCGCACCGCCCCGCCGGAACTGCTCGGCAAAGAGGGTGCCAAAGAGATCGGAGAGATCACCGGGGAACCCACCCCCGAAGTCCACGCGCTGCCCGCCGGGGAAGCCGCCTCCACCCGCTCCGCCGCCGGGGAAGCCGCTGCCGCCTTGTGAGTAGGCTTTCCACTGGTCCCCGTACTGGTCGTATTTCTTACGCTTCTCAGAGTCGCCCAGAACCTCGTTTGCTTCGCTGATCTCCTTGAACTTGTCTTCTGCGCCTTTATTGTTCGGATTCACATCCGGGTGGTGCTTGCGGGCGAGCTTACGGTAAGCGGCCTTGATCTCTTTCTCGGTCGCGGTTTTGCTGACGCCTAGAGTGGCGTAGTAGTCTTTATAGCTCGGTCCCATACTCAATCCACCTTAGCGTATTACTGTCAAGTGTAAGATATTTTTTTGCCGCCCCGATGAACGCCCCCGGGGGCGTTCATCAGGGCGGCGTGGCTCTTTAGGCCTCGACGGTCACCGGGATCTTGTGCGGCTTGCTCTCCTCGGACTTGGGGAGCGTGATCTCTAAGACCCCATCACGGTAGGCGGCACTGACTTTTTCCGCCTGAATCGGGGTTGCCAGCGTGAAGCCACGGACAAACTTTCCGGAGCGCCGCTCGCCGCGTAGCGTTAGTGTGTCGCCGGTTAGCTCGATCTCGATCTCTTCGGGCTTTACCCCCGGAAGCTCGACATGCAGCGTGAGCGCCTCTGGTGTTTCCAGAACATCCACTGCCGGAACCCATGCGGCGGGGGGGCAAGTGCTTGCCACGGGAGCAAGTGCTCGGATAAGCTCGGTAAGTGGATCAAAGGGGAACTGCTTATCGAGTGTGTGAGTTGTTTTGTTATAAGCGATATTCATTTTATTTTTCTCCTTAACTCAAACCAAATTGTGTGTGTTGTGTGATCTCTTCTCTCGCCCCCTCGCCCCCGCCGACCAGAACGGCGGGGCTAGAGAGCCTGCGGCTGCGAAGGGCGTTCCGCCCATAAGATTTCCTATGGCCGGAACGGCCTTTCTAGCCGAAGGCTCTCTAGGTACCCCGCTCTAACCGGGGTACTAGCTCTCTTTAAACTCCGCGTCAATTACATCGTCGCCGCCCATCTGGGTTTTATTGGGATCGGTGTGGACTTCCGCACCGGGCTCGGCGTTGGCGGCGGCCTGCTGGTAGAGGCGCTCGCTCAGGGCATAGCTGGCGGTCTGGAGGTCGTTCAGGGCGGCGTTGAAGCGGTCCTCATCATCGCCATCGGCGGTCTGACGAACCGTGGCGATCTTGGCTTCCAGATCCTCTTTCTCGCTCGGGGTTGCCTTGTCGCCCAGCTCCGTGAGAGTGCGCTCGGTGGCGTAGATTAGCTGATCGGCCTTGTTGCGGCGCTCTGCGGACTCTTTTGCCTTGCGGTCGGCCTCGGCGTTGGCCGCGGCCTCTTTCACCATGCGATCCACTTCATCTCTGTTTAGGTTCGAGGAGCCACTTACGGTGATGCGCTGCTCGCGGCCCGTGCCCTGATCCTTGGCGGAGACATTTAAGATGCCGTTGGCATCAATGTCGAAAGTCACCTCGATCTTGGGCACGCCACGTGCTGCAGGCGGTAGGCCGGAGAGCTGAAAGTCGCCTAGGTTCTTATTGTGGGCTGCGATCTCGCGCTCGCCTTGGTAGACCTTGACATGCACATCAGTCTGGCCATCGGCTGCCGTGGAGAAGATCTCCGACTTGCGGGTGGGGATCGTCGTGTTGCGCTCAATGAGCTTGGTCATCACACCGCCCAGTGTCTCGATTCCCAGGGAGAGCGGAGTGACATCGAGTAGCACAACATCCTTCACCTCGCCGCCCAGCACACCCGCCTGGATCGCCGCCCCAATCGCAACCACTTCGTCCGGGTTCACGGATCTATTGGGCTCTTTGTTGGTGAGTGAGCGCACCAGGTCCTGAATGGCCGGAATACGAGTTGAACCACCCACCAGGATCACTTCATCAATTTGCTCAATCTTGAGCTTGGCATCGGTGAGCGCCTGCTGCACACTCTTGGTCGTGCGGTCTACCAGGCTCTTGGTGAGATCGTCGAACTTGGCGCGACTGAGTGTCAGATCCAGGTGCTTGGGTCCCTCGGCATCGGCGGTGATAAACGGCAGGTTGATATTGGTGGTCACGACACTGGACAGCTCGATCTTGGCTTTCTCTGCCGCTTCACGTAGTCGCTGACGAGCCTGCTTGTCTTTCTTAAGATCAATGCCCTGCTCTTTTTGGAACTCGCTCGCTAGCCAGTCCTCGATACACATATCGAAGTCGTCGCCGCCCAGGTGTGTGTCGCCACTGGTGGACTTGACTTCAAAGACGCCATCGCCCACTTCTAGAATCGAGACATCAAAGGTTCCGCCGCCCAAGTCATAGACAAGAATGGTCTCGTTGGCCTCTTTGTTCATGCCGTAGGCCAGCGCCGCCGCCGTGGGCTCATTGATAATGCGCAGCACTTTCATGCCCGCAATCTCGCCTGCACTCTTGGTCGCCTGGCGCTGAGCATCGTTGAAGTACGCGGGAACAGTAATCACCGCCGCCGTCACAGGCTCGCCTAGATACGCCTCGGCATCGGCCTTGAGCTTCTGCAGAATCTTCGCCGAGATCTCCTCGGGGGAGTAGCCCTTGCCATCAATCGTGGTGCGGTGGCTGGTGCCCATGTGCCGCTTGATCGAGACAATCGTGCGATCCGGGTTTACGACCGACTGCCGCTTGGCCGGAACCCCGACAAGCTGGTCGCCGGTCTTGTTGAAGCCGACAATAGAGGGCGTTGTACGTGCGCCTTCCGAGTTCACGATAACGGTGGGCTCTCCACCCTCCATCACTGCCACAACCGAGTTGGTGGTCCCCAGGTCTATACCGACTGTTTTTGCCATAATGTTTTAAGTTCCTCTGAGAAGAAGTATTGCCAGGATGGTTATATCACTTGAGTGTTATGCTGTCAAGTGTCTTCCGGAAACAAAGACGTAATATGCGTGATAAAAGTTCCTAAGCGCTGAAAAAATTCCTGCGCTATAATGCGTCATGCCCGGTACGGAAACTTTTGAAAGTCGTTTTGAGCTGGTTCTCCCCCGCTCTGCCGAGGAGAAATGGCGTGCTGTGGGCTGGCGTACCAACCTGATGGAGGCGCGCGACGAAGCACAGCGCCTGCACCGTCCCGTGTTCCTCTGGATCATGGTGGGCAATCCGCAGGGCTGCACCTGAAACAACGGTCAGAGGGGCCGTCGGTCCTTCGAAAGCGATGCGCTGCAAAAGCGCCTTAAGAGTGAGTTTGTGGCTGTCAGTGCCAATACGCAGGACTTGCAGTGGCACCGCTCACTGGCGCAAAAGTGGTTTCTGGAGCTGGTACATAAGACCATGGCGGCGCAGCTCAGCACCAGAAGTGGTAGCAAGCTCAGTGGCCAACGGCCCGGTAGCGCCGAGCTGGATCTCAACCGGCAGATGGCTCAGAGCAATGACCCGCAGGGCATGTATATTGTCGGGGCGGACGGCACACCCTATGGCTTTACCAACGACCACGAGCCCGCCGATATTAGTCGTCTGATGGACGATGGACTAAAGCGTTTTCGGACGCACCCGCCGCGCCCGGTGACGATCTCCGCCGCTGAGAAGGCCGCTGCCTTTAGTATCACGCCGCCACCCACTGCACAAGTTCTACAAGTTTTTGCCCGGATTCCTGCGCCGCCTAGCACCTGCTCGGTTCTGAACAACGGGATTGGGCGAGATTTCTGCTGGGTTTACGCCG
>JANNDD010000067.1:0-1475 GCA_031387365.1 Armatimonas sp.
AGAACTCGTACCTCACAGGGTGTCGTCATTGGCTTTATTGTACAGGGTTTCTGTTTTGTATGGAATTTGTACAGACCCGCTTGCTATAACCCAAGGCATGAAACGAAAGGGACTGACCAACCGATGAAGATCGCCATTGACCTAGAAGGAACCCTCATTGCCGAGTGCGGTGAGTTTGCTTGTGAGCGCCCCCATCCCCTCGCCCGCCGCGCCCTGCGCTGTGGCCTCCGTGTCGGGGCAAAGTCGCTGCTCCAGAGTCTTGTTAAGGCTGGGCACACGCTCACCCTCTACACCAGCGGAAACCACAGCGCCCTCACCCTGCGCCTCTGGTGCCTCGCCGCCGGGCTTCCCGTGCGCCGGATTATCACGCTCCGCCAGTGCAGGAAAAACGCCCGACGAAAAGCGTCCTTGGTGGCTTGGCCGCCCGTTCAAGGCCAAGACCTCATCCTGGATGACGAGCTTCGCCATGTTCAAGCCGCACAGCGCCTCGGCGTCCCCGGCATTCAAATCACCAACCGCGAGCGTGACTGGACTGCACGACTCGCTTCGCTTACCCAAAGACCAACTCAACCGACTACGACACCCCCAACAGTCAACACGATCCGCCAGCCTTTAGGCTCGCACTAAAGAAAGAAACAACACCACTATGAAACTATTTACTCTTCGCACTCTCGTCCTTCCAGTCGCTCTCTCTCTTGCGCTCGCCGCGACGGCGACACCAAGCTTTGCACAGGCGACGCTGATCCATCAATATCTCTTTCAAGGCAACGCCAACGACTCTGTGGGAAGCGCCCACGGCACGCTCAACAATGGCGCGGATGCCAGTGGAGGCGCACTGACCCTAAATGGAATCGACCAGACGGTGCTCTTTGGACAACAGATCGTTCCGACGAGCGGCAGCTTCTCCGTAGCGCTCTTCGCACTGCATAGCGATCCGCAGACCGGCCAGGTCATAGAGTTGATCTCACAAGGATTTAGCGGAGGGCCGGGATTCTACATCGGGCGGGACACGGGATCCGGTGTTCGGGTGTCGGATGTTTGGGGAAGCACGGGAGCCATATTTCCCTCCGACACAACCTCGTTTCATCACTTCGCCCTTACTGTGGACACGACGCTGGATCTGTCCTCGTTTTACATCGACGGAACTCTTGTCGCTTCGAAAGTGGGAGGGATCGATACAACCAGCGGCGGTGACAACACGCTTCTTGGGGGCCAATTTGAGGGGATTGGAGAGTTTTTCGCCGGACAGCTCAAGGACGTCCGCATCTACACGGGTGCGCTGAGTGCGGGTGAGGTCAGCACTCTCGCCGCCTCGGGTGCCGCTTCTGCCCCAGAACCCGGCACGCTGGCACTTCTGAGCCTGGGAGTTGTCGGAGGGATCGTCAAACACCGACGGCGCAAGGCGTAGGTTGGTGGGGGGGGTCTATCTCCCCCTACCCCCTCTTCCCAGCGAGGAACGAGCATGAGGGGAAGAG
>JANNDD010000098.1:0-8161 GCA_031387365.1 Armatimonas sp.
CTTGCGCTCCGCCCAGATGAGCAGGAAAAACAGCACGGTCCACGAGCCCGCGCTCTGTGCCCGTGTGTAGGGGAAGCCCTTCGCATCCCAGCCCAGCTCGCGCCAGCCCTGTGCGTAGCCGAAGACTTCGAGCAGCTTGCGGGCAATAAAGAAGAACCAGCCGGAGAACAGAATGTCCAGCGGAATCAGATACGAGATTCCCAGGTGTACCGTGCTCCACGTGAGATACATCGGGGCCAGCGCTTTCCACGGTGAGGGCAGCCCCTCTAGGAGCTCCGTCGCCTGCCAGTCCAGCACAATCGCCGGGACATTGGGAAAGCGGTTGTGAATCACACTCAGCGACTCTAAAAGCGCCGAGAGCCCAAAGCCCACCCAGAAGAGTTTTCCGCCCACGAGGCCCCCAAAGCCTCCGTTGCGGCAGAGTTCTAAGGGCAGCTGCACACAAGGAAACGCGAGTTTATCGTGCTCCACCCAGCGGCGGCGTAGGATCACGTTCCAGGCCCACATGGTCGCCCCGAGGGCAAAGAGCCAGGTGAGCCAGCAGCCCAGGGGAATCGCCCAAGCACGCAGCCGCTCCGGCTCCCAGAAGCTCCCGTTGCCGCTGTAGTAGGGCTCGATAATCTTCGGGTCGTGGGGCACAAGCCAGGTGGGGATGTAGTGCCGAAACGCTCCCATGGAGTCGTCCTGGCCCGCCCGAAATGAGTAGGCCATCATCGGCCAAAGAAACTGTGCTTCGTCCTGGCCCGCAATGCTCGCCGCCACGGTGGAGATGCCGTAGATCAGCGCCAGCTCCTGCGGGGTGAAGCGCCATGCGGGCCGCCAGCGCTTGAAAAATGCATTGACAATGCAGAGCATAAAGAGAAGAAACAGCGATCCGGCAAAAAGTGTCAGGACGCTCTGGTAGTGCAGAACGACCGTCTGCGGGTAGATCTTGGTGACGATCTGCAGGATCGCGATCTCCACCGCCCCAAAAAGCCCGAGCAACACTGCCCGCCATGTCATGGGAGGATTATACCGTGCGATCCGCCCACACGAACGTGGGCGTCAGTGAGCCTTCGGCTGTGATGTCGCTCCGCGACTCGGGAGTTTCGGGAGTCGCGGAGCGACATTATGGCCGCAGGCCTGTAGACGCCCACGTTCGTGTGGGCGGGATCAGGCGAGTTTGGCGCGGAGCTTGGCGCTGAAGAAGTCCACGAGTAAGACCGTGGTGATGATGCCCATCACAATCACCCCAATCTCAGGCCAGTTGCCCCCGAGGCGCTGAATTTGGAGCAGTGTCCCGATACCGCCCGCGCCGACCAGGCCGAGCACCGATGCGGACCGGACATTTAGATCAAAGCGATAGAGCGCGAACGAGAGAAAATCGGGGAGCACTTCGGGGATGATGCCATTGCGGAAGATCTCCAGCGGCGAGGCCCCCGTGGCGGCGAGGGCTTCGAGTGCGCCTTTGTCCACGGTCTCAATGCGCTCCGCGTAGAGCTTGCCCACCATCCCGATGGAGTGAATCGCAATAGCAAGCACCCCCGCAAACGGCCCCGGCCCCACGGACTTGATAAAGGCGATGGCGAGCAGAATCTCGGGGAAAGTACGAATCGCATTGAGCAGTAGCTTGCCCACAAAAGGCAGCGCCGCCAGCCGGGCGAGATTGCGCGCCGCCAGCACCCCAAACGGGAGCGCCAGAACAGCGGCGATAGCCGTGCCCAGTGCGGCGATCTGGACACTCTCACGCAGCCCGGTGAGCACATCGGGCAGGTAGCTGAGCTTGGGCCGAAGGAACATCTGCCGAAAGATCTCCGCCGTCTCCTTGGTGTTAGGCGGTGCCGAGTTCTGAATGCCCGCCAGCGACCAAACGACCAGTGCAATAAGGAGCAGCGTGGAGAAAATCCGCGCGGCTTTCATACCAGCTTCCCCCGAACCCACGTGGAGAAGGAGTCAATGAGAAACACCACGGCGAAAGTAATCAGGATCACCAGCCCAACCTGGGTGTACTGGAGCAGCGAGAGCGACGACTGCAAGACCATTCCGATCCCGCCCGCACCAACCACGCCCAGCACCGACGCGGCCCGGATGTTGATCTCAAACGAGTAGAGGGTGTAGGCTAAATAGTCTGGCCCTACCTGCGGAAAGACCGCGCAGAACGCCTGCTGGAGCCGTGTCCCGCCTGCGGCTGCAATCGCCTCCCTAGGCCCTGGGTCAATAGTCTCCACACTGTCGCAGAGAAGCTTCCCCACCACGCCGAAGCTAAAGACCAGCAGTGCCAGAAAGCCTGCCAGTGGCCCGATCCCAAATGACGCGGCGAGCAGGGTTGCCAGCACAAGATCGGGAACCGAGCGGATAAGATTGAGTACCGCGCGGCCAAAGGTGTAGAGCGCTTTACCCGCCAAATTACGCGCGGCAATCAGAGGCAGCGGGAGTGCCAGAAGCGCTCCGAAGAGACTTGCGGCAATCGCAATTCGAAACGTCTCGATCAGGCGCTTGGTAATCTCTGGGAGTGCCTCCGTCGGCCACGGCTTGCCCTCCGACGGAAAAAGCTTTCGGAAAAACTCCCCGATTGCCGGGAGATTCTTGGCGAGCTCCGGCCCGCTGAAGTGTGTGCCCAGTGCGCTCCAGTAGAGCACCCCGGCCACAATGGCCGCAGCAAGCCACCCGTGCCCCTTCACTCCACTGCCCCGCGTAGGTCATCGGGGCGGATCTTGCGGTTGTAGATGCGCTCGAAGTCCGCTTCTTCCATTCCCTTGGCCGGACCGTCGTAGACCAGCTCCCCCGCGCGTAGGCCGATTACTCGGTCGGCGTACTCTTGGGCCATGTCAATGAAGTGCAAGTTGATCAGCGTGAGTAAGTTCTCCTCGCGCGCCAGATCGCGCAGATCGCGCATCACTTGGTGGGCCGTGGGGGGATCGAGCGAGGCCACGGGCTCATCGGCGAGCAGGATCATCGGCTGCTGCGAGAGCGCCCGGGCAATAGCGACCCGCTGCTGCTGGCCCCCGGAGAGCTGATCTGCACGAACCCCCTCTTTCTCGGAGATTCCGACCCGCGCCAGCGAAGCGCGCGCCAGTGCGATATCTTCTTTCGGGTACAGCCCGAGCAGAGTCTTCCAGGTGGGCAGGTGCGCGAGGCGGCCATCCAGCACGTTCTTCAGCACGGACTTGCGCCGCACGAGGTTGTAGTTCTGAAAGATCATTCCCACGCGCGAGCGCACCCGCCGCAACCCCGCGTCGTCTAGGCCCACCAGCTCCACGCCATTGACCGTCAGGCTACCCGTGGTGGGCGTCACCAGCCGATTGATGCAGCGGATCAGTGTGGACTTCCCCGCCCCAGAGAGCCCCACAATGGCAACAAACTCGCCGGGTGCAAACGCGAGCGAGAGGTTTTTGAGTGCCTGATGCCCATTGGGATAGGTCACCCCGACCTCTTTGAAGACAACAAGCGGCTCAGGCATGGAGTTACTTCTTCGGAGCCCCTGCCGGTGCGGGAGCGGGTGTGGCGGCGGACTTAGGCTTGGGCATGTAGTTGTCTAGAGGAACATTCATCGCCTTAGCCACATCGCGCACCACATCGTAGTCGGTGTTGGTCGCTTCCGAAAAGCCCTCGACCTCGTAGATAGCCTTGAGTGCCTTCTTGCCTTCGTCGGTCTTGGAGTACTTCAGAAACGCGGCCTTGATCTTCTCCACCAGAGCGGTATTCAGCCCGGCGCGCACCGCGATGGTGTCGTTGGGAATCTCGTCGGTTTCTCCAATCTTAATGACCCGTGTCTTAACATCGGGCAGAGTCTTCTCCACTTTGTTGCGCGCATCGTCGTAGACAGCGGCCACATCCACCTGACCGTTGTAGACCGCTCGCACCGCGCCATCGTGGCTACCGGCAAACATCGTCTGCGCGAAGAAATTATCCGGGTCTATATTTTTCTTTTTCAGATAGTAGCGCGGAAAGAGATTGCCCGAGGCCGAGGCGGGGTCCACAAATGCCATGCGCTTGCCCTTTGCCTCCTCAATGCTCTTAATTCCAGAGTCGGCGCGGGTGATGAACATGGAGTGGTAGGTGGTCTTGACTTCCTTGGTGGCCGGGATCTCACGTGCCGTCTTGAGGATCACCTCCGCGGCGTTCTTATCTTTAGCCAGCACGTAGCCCAGAGTCGGCAGCGAGCCGATGTCTACTTTTTTGCTCGCCATCGCCTCGATCAGCCCCACATAGTCCGTGGAAACGAACGACTCAACCGGAATTCCCAGCTCAGCACTGAGATAATCCGCGAGGGGCTTGGCATTGGCGACCGCCTTATCCGCCTCAACGGAGGGGACAAATCCGAGAATGAGCTTGGCCGGGGCTGTGTCTTCGGCGACGGGTGCAGCCGTAGTGCCCGTGCCTTTATCAGACGAAGGATTGCAACCAACCAGTGCAAAACTGGTCAGAGTGAGTGCGGTTGCAAAAAACAGTGCGCGACGGCGAATTAGGTTCAAGGGAACTCTCCTGGAAATGGGTTGTATAATGCCGGTGAATTTCGCTTGTCAGTATACCCGAGGACCGCTTGTTTCCCCCGCCTCGCGGGGGCAGGGGTTAGGAGATCGGGGAGGAGAGAGCAGTGGATGTACTGGAGAAACTGAATCGGCGCTTTGCCGATGCCTACGAAAAACTCTTTAAGGGGCCGGGCGACGATGAGCTGCGCCCGCGTGATATCTTGCGCCGCGCCGTTGTCGCGATGGAAGACGCCCGTAAAGAGGGGCTCAGTGGGGAGATTTTCGTCCCGAATGTCTACACAATCACAGTCGCCGTTGAGGACGAGGACGAGCGGCAGCTCGTGCAGGCTTTTCTGGATGCCGATGAGCTAGCCCAGGCACTCGCGGAGAAGATCGGGCAGCACGGCTATAAGACACGTGGCCTGCTCCAAGTGGTGGTCGAGGAAGTGGAGGCGGGGGCGGGGAAAGAGCGCGTCAAGATCGTCACCCGCTGGGACACCTCTTCCTCCTCCCCGGAGCTACAAACACCAGCACTTGCAGAGCCAGCCACGCCTGAGTCCGACTCTGATCTGGGGACTGTCCCCGTGCCACGAGCACACAGCTTGGGAGAAGCGCTGGCAATCTTGACCGTGCAGAGCCTAGAGGGCCGGACGGAGGAGCTGCCTCTGACGGCAGCGGGGCTACAGATCGGGCGTGGGAAGCAGGCGGGCAACAGCCTGGTTCTGGCAACCGACGGCATGGTCTCTAAGAAGCACGCACGGCTCGCTTGGGAGGCAGGGCGCTTCGTCCTCTACGATGAAGGCAGCACCAATGGCACCTATGTGGGAGGGGAGCGACTTGCACCGGGCCGAGGAATGCCGCTAGCGGATGGCGACGCGCTTCTGATTGGGCAGACCCACCTGCACCTCCATGTGCCGCAGGACTTGCTCACCGTCCCCTCGCCCTTCGCGAAGCCTAATCTCGCACCACAAGCACTTCAGTCACTGGTAACCGGGCCCACCTACCGCCTGATTAGTGATACCGGCGAGGCATTTGTGCTCGCCTCACGGATGCTTCTGGGGCGGGCACTTACCGATGATATTGTCCTGGTTGCCGAGGGGATTTCGCCGCAGCATGCTCGGCTAACAGTGCGCGAGGGCATGGTACGTATTGAGGATCTGGGGTCTAAAGGAGGCACCGTGGTCAATGGGGAACGTATCCCGGCCAGCTTTCCCGTGGCACTCTACCCAGGTGATACCATTCAGCTGGGAAACATGAACCTAAGGCTCCAGCAAGGGGAGGCGCTATGAGCGGGGCGCTTTTAAGCTTTCTGCGTCTTCTCTTCGCGGGCTCACTCCTGGTCTTTATTCTCGCACTGCTCTTCTCCCTACGACGGGAGACTAAGTAATTTTTTATGGCTACGCTTTCGATTCAACTAGCAGCAGACACCCACAAGGGCATGCGCCGCTCCGGCAACGAGGACACTTTCGGAGTGTTCGCTATCCCTGGCTACGAAGCCGCGTTCGTAGTCTGCGATGGCATGGGGGGGCTTCAGGCGGGTGATATTGCCGCCAATGAGTCGGTTCGAGTGATCGAGGCGGATCTCAAGGCCCAGCTCACTCTGGCGAATGCCGACCCCGCGCCGGTACTCCTAAACGCCCTGCGTCGCGCCAATGATGCCGTCAATGCTCTCGCACGCCCCGGCAGTGTCAGCGAGGAGGATCCCACGGTGGGCAGCGAACCCGCGCCCAGCAATGCTCTGATGGGCACAACGGTGGTGGCGGGAGTGGTGCGAGGTGAGACACTCTGGATCGCCCATGCGGGCGACTCGCGTGCCTACCGATTCCGCGACGGTGCGCTAGAGCGCCTCACGCGTGACCATAGCTTTGTGGCCGAGCAAGTGCATGCCGGGAACATGACCGAGGCGGAGGCACGTATCTCCCGCTTCCGTAACATGATCACCCGCGCGATCGGAATTGATTCCACACTTCAGCCAGAAGTCCGTCAGGACACCCTGCGCCCCGGGGATACGATCCTGGTGTGCAGCGATGGCCTGACGACCATGCTCGAAGACAATGAGATCGAGCCGCTCCTTGACGGGAAAGGATCGCTGGAGCGCCAGGTACAAGGGCTCATTGATGCGGCAAACCGTAAGGGCGGGCACGATAATACCACGGTCTTGCTCCTAGGGGTCGGTGGCGGCGGAGAGCCGGTTCGTAAGACCGTGGAACAGCGTGGCGGTGGTATACCCGCCCCGGAAGGAAGCCGTGAGCGCCGCCGGCGGCGAGCCAGTGGGCCGTCGCCCCTAGTACTGATGCTGGCCATTCTTGGGGCACTGGGACTACTAGGGATGTTCTTGCTCGCACTCTCCCCCGCGTTGCGGACACGGCTGGGGGCAAACCTAGCAACAAAGACCGCGCCTCCCCCCGAGCGGCTCGCTGATTTCGCGCATCTGACCTACGATCCCGTGCCCAAGCGCATCGTGGACAGCCCCCTAGCCCGGCGCAACCAGCTTGCCCTCCAGCCGGATGGCGGAGCGATCTTCGTGCGTAACTCCGGAGGACAGGTCATCCAGGTGCGACGCGACCACGCCGAGAAAGTGCTCGTGGGCGATCTTAAAGTGCCCGACATTCAAAAGATGGACACGGACTCGCTCGATGACGAAGTCTACCTGGCAAGCGATCCTCAGGGCAACCTCTATATTTCGTACTCGGCGCGCGGTGTGATCAAAAAACTCACCCCGGAGGGCAAGGAACTGACACGGGTTTCCGGGCTCAACCGACCAGGTGCGCTCTGTGTGGAGACAAAAACCGGCGATATCTACTTTATTGATGCGAGCAATCATGTCCTAGCGCTGCGGGCAAGGCACACACTCCCCAGCTCGCCCACCCCGAAGTAAACCCTATGCCTATTGGTCAGATCGGAAAGTACGAGCGGCTGGAAGTTCTAGGGCACGGTGCCTCCGGAATTGTCTACCTTGCCTGGGACACTCTGCTGCGGCGCAATATCGCCCTGAAGGAGATCCGCGCCACTGGGCCAGAGCAGGAAAAAGTGCTCTCGGAGGCACGGGTGCTGGATCGCTTGCGCCACCCGCATATCATCGCGGTGCACTCGGTGGATTTGCAGGACGGTGTGATCCTGCTGGACATGGAGCTAGTGCGCGGCAAGAACTTAGCCGAAGTGCTGCGGGATCGCCTGGGAAGCCCCCTAAACCCCGCCGAAGCCGTGCGGATTGTTCTCGCCGTGCTGGATGCTCTGGCCTTTGCCCACGAGCGGCGGATTCTACACAAAGACATCAAGCCCGCCAATATTCTCATCGGCGACGACGGCACGACCATCAAGCTGACGGACTTTGGGCTGGCGGAAGCGCTGGGGACGGCCTCGGTGGCGGGGGGCGGAGGAACCTACCCCTACATGGCTCCCGAGGACTTCGCGGAGAAAGCCGACTCCGACTGGCGCTCGGACCTGTGGGGCATGGGCGTGGTCCTCTACGAGCTACTCACGGGCAAAAGGCCCTTTGTCGCCGCCGACACACGCAATCCATTCTCGTGGAAAGCCGCCATTGAGAACGAGGCACCGCCCCCTACCGGAATCAGTGATGCACTGGACACGGTTCTGGTGAAGGCGCTCGCCAAGGATAAGAGTGGTCGTTACCAGACCGCCCGCGCCTTCGCCGAGGCGCTGCAAGCGGCGGCAGTGGGTTTGCCTGCCACCCTTCCTTCACCTTTACC
>JANNDD010000150.1:0-3119 GCA_031387365.1 Armatimonas sp.
TCGCGGCCCTCCAGCCCGGCGCGTGCGAGCAGCGCCTTCACGCCCGTCTTCTTGCCCGTCGCCAGCATCGCCAGGCCGTGCAGCACCAGAATCCGATTTTCACCCGCCAACGTGCTGGCATCAGCCACCGTGCCTAGCGCCACTAGGTCCACGAAGTTACGCCGAAAGGCACTCTGGTGCGTGGGCATGAGCCGCGCTGTGAGGGCATCCAGAACCTTGAAGGCGACACCCGCGCCGCAGAGATCCCGAAAAAGCACCGTGGCATCATCGCGGTAGGGGTTTACCACGGCGACGGCATCCGGAAGTGTCTTACCCGGGCGGTGGTGATCGGTGACAATCACATCAATGCCCAGGGAGTTGGCGTGGGCGACGGCTTCTAGCGCACAGACACCGCAGTCTGCTGTCAGGATCAGCCCTGCCCCCAGCTCTTTTGCTTTGTCCGCGCCGTAGGGCTGGAAGTCGTAGCCATCGGTGCGCCGTGGGACAAATCCCACTACATTAGCACCGAGCCCCGTGAGGGCTCGGAGACAGAGCGCCGCGCTCGTCACGCCATCGGCATCGTAGTCGCCGTGAACAAAGATCAGCTCACCGCTTTGAATCGCCTGCGCGAGCCTGTCCACTGCCTTTGCGACATCAGGGAGCGTGTACGGATCATGGAGATCCTCCAGGCGGGGCGAGAGATACTGCGCGGCCTGATCGGCTCCCGTGATCCCACGGTTGATCAGTAGCCGTGCCACCAGAAGCTCCACCCGAAGCGCTCCCGCAAGCTGCTGCACCAGGGTCTCGTCGGGAGCCGCCAGTCGCCAGTGGGCTTCGAGCAGAGTCGGTGATGTCATCACTACGGCTTGCGCTTGGGACGTGGCCCCTGTGCCCAAGTTCCGGTGCGCTCTGGCTTGTCTTCACCACTAGGCTCCGTACGGGCCTCCGTCGTGACGGTAGCAGAGGCTTGGGCGACCACTGCCGTGGAAGGCTCGCTCTTGCTTTCTTTGTTTTCCTTGACCTCGGCTAGGCCCTCGCCCTTCTTGCCGAACCGGCGCTGCCAGTCAAAGACCAGTGGAGCGGCGTTGAAGATCGAGGAGTAGGTGCCGGAGAGGATTCCCACGAGGAGCGCGGCGTTCAGGGGCCGAATTACTGAGCCTCCAAAGATCAGGAGTGCGAGAAGTGTGAGCACCACGGTGCCGCTGGTGAAGAGTGAGCGCGCAAAAGTCTCGTTGATGGAGTCGTCAATGAGATGACCCAGATCGGCTTTCTCGCCTCGGTGCTGCAAGTTCTCCCGGATTCGGTCAAAGATAATGATCGTGTCGTGAACAGAGAAGCCCACCACCGTGAGCGCCGCCGTCAAGAATAGGGAGTCAATCTTCCAGTTGAGAAACCAACCAAGGAAACAGAAGACCCCGACCAGCACCGCGACATCATGGAGCATCGCAAGAATCGCGGCGACACCGAACTTCAGGCCGTTCTTGAAGCCTCCAATGGCAAACCGAAATGTGAGGTACAGAACGATAAAGAGCGACGAGAGAGTGATGGACGAGAAGGCGTTCTGGGTCAGCTCTTTGGAGATCGAGGCCCCGATGCGCTCAAAGCCCTGCTTGGTGATGCTGGGGAACTTGGCCTTGAGTTTCTCGACCAGGCTCTCCGCCTCCCGGACATCCATCTCTTTCTTGCCCGCCTCCGCAGGGAGCCTTAGCAAGACGGTATTATCACCCGCGATCTGTGCCGCCGACTCCTTGAAGCCCGCCTCACTCACCGCACTCTCAATCTCGGCGCGGGTGACTGGCTGGGCGAACTTCAGAGTGAGCTCGGAGCCCCCGGTGAACTCGATACCCTGCTTGAAGCCGCCCATAAATGCAAAAGCGACACCAGGGACAATAATCGCAAGCGAGAGGATATACCAACGGAAGCGGTGAGTGATGATCTTGAAGTGCGGTCGCCAGAGGTTGTTGACCCCCCAGGCTTCCAGATTGACGGTCTTGTTCTCGCCGACGAGCAGCAACAGAAACGAGCGCGTGACCGTAATCGCGGTGAACATCGAGAGCGCGACACCGATCATCAGGGTCAGTGCGAAGCCACGGACACTGCCATTGCCAAGCTGGTAGAGCAGGAAGCTCGTCACCGCTGTACACATGTTGGAGTCGAAGATCGCGGAAAAGGCGCGCTGGAAGCCGGTTGTGATCGCGACTTTGAGGCTCTTACCCGCCTTGAGCTCCTCTTTGGTACGCTCAAAGATCAGGATATTTGCATCTACCGCCATACCCACTGAGAGGATAAAGCCCGCGATCCCAGGGAGCGTGAAGGTCACTGGGATCAGCACGAAGATGGCGTAGGTGAAGAGGGTGTACAGAAGCAGGGCACAGACCGCCACAAAGCCGGGCAGTCGGTAGATCCCGATCATAAAGACACCGATAAGAACCAGGGCAACCACACCGGCCACGAGACCGCTCTTGACCGCATCTTTGCCAAGAGTCGCCTCTAGGCTCTGTTGCTGGACAATATTCAGGGTGACGGGCAGGGCGCCACCGTTGAGGTAGTCCGAGAGCTTCTTGGCGTCCTTGAGGGTGGGGAAGGGGGAGATCTGCGCTCGGCCATCGGTGATGGGGTCGTTGATCTTGGGGGCCATTAAGATACGGCCATCCAGATAGATCATGAGGATCTCATCGGTGTGAGCCTTGGTAAAAGTGGCGAACTTCTCCTGCCCTTTTTTATTGAACTCCAGCTGCACAATGGCTTCGGTTCCGTTGCCAAAGCTGGCCTGGGCACGGCCCGGGGCGAGGTCGGAGCCATCAAGCTCGCGGCGTGAGGCGGCCAGAAAGGCATTGAACTGGCTTAGCTCATCGCCCAGTGCGGCTAGGGTCTTGAGATCGCTCTCCTGGATCTTGACTGTCTGCAAGCCCGCAAATGCGCCTAGTGTGTTGAGTGGCGCAGTGAGAGCGACAGGCTTGGCACCGGCTCGCTCGCCTGCATCCACCAGCTCGCGGAGTGCGCCGAGAATGTGGAATGGGTCACGGAAGGTCTTGTTGGCCGTTTTGTCCGTGATCTCATAGCTCTCGCGACTGCTATCCGTTGACATCTCAAAGGCGTAGCGCCCGAGCTTGTTCTTCTCCGACGTGTACCAGTCCTGG
>JANNDD010000205.1:0-1624 GCA_031387365.1 Armatimonas sp.
CAATCATCTTGGCAACATGGCGCAGCGCCTAAGGATCGGCTGCGATGCGCTGATGAGTCTCAGGCGAAATTTCAACGGTAAGTGTCATGGTTTTATCTCCTTGCGGCAGGGTAACGCACAGAGACAGTTTAGCGCTACGACATCGGAATCGCAAACAGAACGGAAGGGTATGCCTTGGACGAAGAGCTACACAAATCTATCGAGCGGGAGCGGGAAGCCGCTCTGCCTGAAGCGTACCTGGTGCGCAAGTACCGAGCCTATGCACGGGGCAACCAGCCCATCAAGCTGACTCCGACAGAGCGCGAGTGCGTGGAGGGGATTCTGGGAAACCGCTTCTGCGACAACATCGTCGCCAAGGTGCTCTCCACCGTCTCGACACGCTTGCGCTTTGCTCGCTGGACGTTCGATGCGGGCAGCGAGGCGACGGCCAAAAGCGCACTGGACGCGCTCACCAGTGTCCGGCAGAAGAACAACCTGCTGGGCCTCGCGCATCAAGTTCACTGGTCTATGCTCAGGGACGGCGACTGCGCCCTGATGGTGACCTGGAAAAACGGAAGTGATGCCACAAACGGACGCGTGATGCTGACCCGCGAGCCGTTCTGGAATGGTCAGAGCGGCGTCTTTATCGCCTACGACACCGAGGGCCAGGTGCGCTACACCGTCAAGGACTGGTACGAGACGGACGGGACGCTCCGACGCAATCTCTACTACCCAGGCACCATCTACAAGTATTTCAGGAAAACAAACAGCGATTCTTGGGAGCCGTTCTACGATGCGCCAGAGAGTGAGTGGCCGATCCCGTGGCTTGATACCAGCGGCCAGCCCATTGGCGTGCCCTTTGTCCACTTCGCTAATCCGCTCTTTCCTAATGACGGCGAGGTGGCAGACGACGATGGCGAGCTACCAATGCCAAAGAGCGCAACCGAGCAAGCCCGCGCAAAGCCCACCGCGTTCTTCGATCCCAACTACGGCGTGAGTGAATGCGCCAGCGGGCTACTCGGGCAGCAGGATCACCTCAACGCGACGCACTTCGATATCGCCAGCGCTCGGCGCTTCACGGCTTTCCAGATGTACTACGCGACCGGCGTGGAGGCCACCGAAGAGGTTCAGCAACCCGATGGCACGATGAAGGAAGTGCCGATCAAGATCAGGGTTCGCCCTGGCACGTTCCATACCTTCGAGGCACCGGATTCTCATGTTGGCACGCTTGCCGCTGCTGACCTTGCGCCCCTCATCGAATCGGTTGAGGTCACGCTGCGAGCCGTTAGCCGGGGCAGCGACGTGCCCATGCACACGTTCACGGGGCAGTGGCCCTCGGGCTCCGCGATCTACCAGAGCGAAGCGCCACTGAACTTCAAGGTGGAGAAGATCGCCGATGCCATTTCCTCTTCCTGGGGCTCTGTGGGCTTCTGGTGCCTGAAGCTCGACAACCTCTTCGGCACGGGCCGCTGGGACGTGGAGCGCATGGTGGGCACGGAGTTTGGCAGTGTCGCGCGCCTCGACCCGATCACACTCGCCGACTACGCCAACGCTATCGCGGATCACATCAGTGAGGCCGAGTACCTGCGCCTCGTCGGCTACGACGAAGGTGAGATCACGACGATCCAGGAAGAGCGTGCCGCCG
>JANNDD010000209.1:0-4465 GCA_031387365.1 Armatimonas sp.
CCGCAATATCTGCCATCGCCGCCGCAAAGCCCTCGGGAGTTTTAACAGCTTCCTCAGGCGGAAGCATTTTCTTTCGCCGTGCCCCGCGCCAGATTGCCCGAAGCACCAACATCGAAAAGCACAACAGAATCGCGGGGATGAGCCAGGAAGGGAGCACGTCAGCCGTCTTCCTTCTTGCCCGGTTGTTGCGTTTGATACTCTTTGAAGAGGCGATCAAACTCTTTACCTTTTTGATCGAATTGTTTGAACCACTGGTTTGCAAGTGACATAACAATTGCCATGGGAATCAGGCCGATTCCGAATCCGAAGTCTGCGGTCACACCAATCAGGCTTACGATTGCTGCCAAGGCAAGAACTGCTGCAACAATGGCTTTTGGTTTCCCAGCATGATCCAGAGCTTGGTGCTGTTTGGCAGAGGAAGCCTCCTGGATACCATCCGGGTGCATATTTAGGAAATTGGTAACGCTTTTATCAAGGGACTTTAATAGATAGGCAGCCCCTGTGGTGCTGGCAAGAAACAGGCAGAGCCAGAGCATTTTACCTCCATTAGTATGGCGAACCCGCCGTCACAACCAGGCCCATTTATGGGTCTTGCCGCAACAGCGGGCCGATTTATCCGCCCGAATTAGAGAGCCGCGATGATGGCGTCGGCCATTTCGGCGGTGCCGACGGCGGTGGGGTCGTTGCGGTCGGGTTTCATGTCGTAGGTGACATGGGTTCCCTCGGCGATGACCTTCTTGATCGCGGCCTCCAGACGGTCGGCAGCAGCGTCCTCTTTGAGGTACTTGAGCATCAAGTAGCCCGAGAGAATCAGCGCGGTGGGGTTCACTTTGTTCTGATTTTTATACTTGGGCGCGGAGCCGTGTGTCGCCTCAAAGAGCGCGCAGTCCGCGCCGATATTGGCACCCGGCGCGACGCCCAGGCCACCGACGAGGCCCGCGCCCAGATCGGAGAGAATATCGCCGTAGAGATTGGGCATGACCAGAATGTCGTAGTTCTCGGGCTTCTGCACGAGCTGCATACACATCGCGTCCACCAGCCACTCGTCGTAGACAATCCCAGCGGCTTTTCCGGCGCAGTCTGCCATCGTGGGGTCGGACTGGGCTGGGAGCGGCGTGCCGGGCGCGAACGTGGCTCCGTAGGCGGCAGCGACTTCTCGGGCGATCTTGTAGAACATGCCATCGGTGTACTTCATGATATTGGCCTTGCAGACCGCCGTCACTTTTTTCCGGTTGTTCTCAATCGCATACTCAAACGCAACTTTAATAATCTGGCGCACGCCGGTCACAGAGAAGGGCTTGATCGAGATCGCCGAGTCCGAGCGAATCTTTCCGCCCGCCATCTTGATAATTAAATCGGCCTCCTCGCTGCCCAAATCATATTCGACTCCGGCGTAGAGATCCTCGGTGTTCTCGCGGACGATCACAATATCAATGTCATCGTAGCGGGAGCGGACACCCTCGTAGGTCTTGCAGGGGCGGATACAGGCGTAGAGATCCAGCTCTTTGCGAAGCGCGACGTTGACAGATCGAAAGCCGGTGCCAATGGGCGTGGTAATCGGGCCCTTGAGTGCCACTTTATTCTTACGGCACGATGCCAGCACGTTATCAGGAAGCGGCGTTCCTGCCGTCTCCATGATGTCCACGCCCGCCTCGACCACATCCCAGTTAAACGACGACCCACTGGTCGCCACAGCTGCCTCTAGAACCCGCCGCGTTGCCTCAACCAGCTCCGGGCCGGTCCCATCTCCACGAATCAGCGTCACATTATGAACTGCCACAATTTGCTCCTAAAAAGTTTCGTTGCCCGCGTGTTGCGAACCTTCAGGAGGCATTGTACCAAATCAGACGAAGAGTTGGCGCAGAGGAAGTGCAAAACCGGGCAAAGACTTCAGGTCGGTCAGTGTGTCGGCTACCGTCAGAACCTGCGTCGCTTGTTCAAGCCGATGGACACTCAGTCGCTTCGTGCGCGGCTCCAGATGCAGTGCCACCCGAACCCCGAAGCTCAGCCAGAGAGCGATCTTATCCGCCATCTCCCGTGCCGTATCGCCCGGTGAGCGTGTCTCCAGCACCAGATCCGGAACAAGAGAGACATAGCCCGCGCCGGGTTCTCCACTCAGCCTAATTTTTTTGATAAACGCAAAGTCAGGAGCCAGCACCGTGTCCGGGTTGCGCGAGAGCCGAAACCCCGTCTCGGCGGCATAGCAACGACCAAGGCCGTGCATACGGACAAAAGAGCCAATCTCGATTGCCAAGTCCATCGTGTACGCGCCGTGCGCATCGCCAGCGGGAGCCATTTTTCTTAGTTTTCCTCGAAGCAATTCATAGCGTAGCGGGGCAGGGAAGGCCGCCAGCTCTTCGGCGGTTGTCCAGCGAGTATTGGGGGCAGACATGGCGTATTGTATCAAACCTACACGAATATTAAACGTGAGCCGACTATGTTTATATGCATCGGAAAACTGTTTCTGTTGAAGAGAGTGCCTCACACTGCACCGTTCCAAGGGCAACAACAACTGGCAAGAAACAGCTTGGATTTCGTCCTCGTCGAATCCTCGCAGGAATCTTTGCCGTTCTCTTTCTCCCCTGGTTTCCCCCGAGCACAGCAACAAAGCTCTCTGTCTCCACGGGAACGACTACCACCGGTGTCTTGAAGGAGCTGGAGAAGAGCCTGAAGACTCCCGCATCAGGAAAGCGTGTTTCGCAAAGGACTCCTGCGGAGTTTAAGGCGCACCTGATGCAGCACGAGTGGATCTATGGGACAGCAGGGACGGCGCTTCCAACGCACTACAGCGATCCGGGAGATTTGAACACCCTAGAGGCGATGCGAAATAGTGTCCAGCAAGGAAAGACAGCGCTGGCGCTCCTTCCCCAGGTGTTGCTCCTGTCCGAGCGCTATCTCGGAGCTCAGGTCACACGGCCTAAGGGCTTTATCGCTATCCGTGAGGTTGCACGGCTACGAACGCGAGAGGGGATTCTGCACGCGATCGCTGGCAACCACGCAGCAGCAGTAGATGCCTACCTGGACTCGGTGCAGCTCGGAGTACACGTTGGCAAACACGGACAACTTCTTGCAGGGATGACCGGGGAACTGTGTATTGGAGTTGGCCTGAAGGAACTCGACGAGAGTATCACCCACTTGAGCCCACAGCAAGCAGCCCGCGCGGCAGAGTGCCTGGAGCGGCTTCTGGTGGAGCGTTCCTCGCTGGAGCAGCTTCTGGAGTCGGAGCGTGACACGACACAGGAAAGACTGACAAGCCTTCCTGCGAGCAACACCCCCAGCGGGTTTACCCGTATCCCGATATTTCGTGCCATCAATCTTTTGACTGTCAGCAACTACCGCAATGCCATGAACCAGAAGATCGCGATCGTCCGCCACCCGGACGCACAGACTGCGACTGCACTGGAAAATCACTTTGCTCCCTACGATCCCAATAATGCCTACGTCCCCGATATCAGATGGGTCTACGAGAGCTACACCCAAAAGACAGGGCTGGCACAGGGGCTTTTGACGAGGCTCAAAATACAGGCTGGCGATAAATTGTCAGAGAAGTTTGTGGGCTAGAACCGCACACCGACACGTAGCCCAAGGCCGCTGGGGTCGTTGTTCTTAATGCGGCTGATAAAGCTGTAGTCTGTCTCAATAAACACCATATCTTTCTGGTAGCCTAGGCCAACCTTGCCGCCGGGGCCGTAGCCTGTGCTATGAGTGGTTCCACTGGAAATGCGCCGCTGGTAGATGCCAAGGCCAAGCACCTGATAGATACCTGGGGCTGTGATCGGCAGGATATTTGCTTTCCAGCTCATTCCCAATCCTTGAAGAACCGAGACTCTTGTAACCGCCGCCGCTCCGGTACCCGTGGCAGTTCTATGACGGTTTGTGTCTAGATAGATTGAGGCGAGATTAAGAAATGTACTGCCTTTGCAATGAGGAGTGTAGGCAAAACTAGTGCTTGCGTGACGGTCGTTGTCAGAGCCACCAGGGTAGAAAGACCCTGCGCTAACACTGAAACGGGTTGGCTTTGTTGTCTGGGCCATTGTAGGGAGGGCAAGTGCGCCAAGAAGTGTAAGTAGGAAAATGCGTGACATAAAAAAATAATACCCCCTCTCGCCGTGTTTGGCGAGAGGGGGCTTAGGGGAGTACTTACCGTCGCGGACGGAAGCGGGCCTTCGGGAGGTCGTCACCGTCTTCTTCCACGGGCTGCACGACGGGGTCTAGTGCGGGCGAGGACGCGGTCACGTCCTCACGACGCGGGCCACGGTCGCGGTCTCCACCACGGAAACCACCGGAGCCACCGCGATCACCACCAGGGCGTGGGCCACGGTCACGGTCTCCACCACGGAAGCCTCCACGATCACCGCCGGGGCCACCACGGTCACCACCGGGGCGTGGGCCACGGGGCGGGCGGCCTGGTTCGGGGCTGGCCGGATCGAAGGGGGTATCGAGGTCACGCGCGGTGGCGTTTACT
>JANNDD010000217.1:0-3233 GCA_031387365.1 Armatimonas sp.
GTAGGCCATCGCCTTGGCTCCGCCCGTTTTGGCTAGAACCGTCGTAATCGCGGCTGTCAGGCTCGTCTTGCCATGATCCACGTGTCCGATCGTGCCCACGTTTACGTGAGGCTTTGATCGCTCAAACTTTGCCTTACCCATAGTATTTTAAGCTCCGTTGTGTAGTTACACAGAAAGACGCAACGCCTCTGTCCGAGTGCGTTGCGCCAGAATGGAGCCCTCGATGGGAATTGGACCCATGACCTCTTCTTTACCAAAGAAGTGCTCTACCACTGAGCTACGAGGGCATTACCGGCCATCACTGACCGAGCAAAAAGTCTATCATGCTCCCCTGCCCTTGTCAATGCTTTGGCAACGAAACAGGATTTCGCCAAGCACTGGTGAATAGAGAGACTAGGAAACCATGATGCCAATCCGTACTTCTCAAAAAGCCGCACAATTTAACGAGTCCGTGATCCGTGAGATGACCCGGCTCTTTCTCACGCACAGTGGCCCCGAGGGTGTCAATCTCGCCCAAGGCTTCCCGGACTTCCCCGCGCCCGATGCCCTGAAAGAAGCAGCCTGCGCCGCGATCCGAGCCGATGTGAATCAATACGCCATCACCTGGGGGGCAAAGTCGCTACGGGAGGCAATTGCGGATAAAACGGCGCACCACTACGGTGTCCGCCCCGACCCCGAGCGAGAGATCACCGTAGCCTGCGGCGCAACGGAGGCGATGATGGCCGCGCTCCTCGCACTCACAAACCCGGGCGATGAGGTGATTGTCTTTGAGCCCTTCTACGAAAACTACGGCCCCGATGCGGTGCTCTCTGGTGCAACGCCGCGCTTTGTGCGGCTCCATGCCCCCGACTGGCGACTTGATCCCGCGGAGCTCGCCGCGGTGTTCAACAACAAGACGCGCGCGATTATTGTCAACACGCCCCACAATCCAACGGGCAAGGTCTTCGCCGCCGAGGAGCTGGGCTGGATCGCGGCGCTCTGCCAGAAGTGGGATGTGGTCGCGATCACGGACGAGATCTACGAGCACTTGGTCTATGAGGGGACACACCTGCGACTGGCCGATCTGCCGGGAATGGCGGAGCGCACGGTGACCATCACCGGGCTCTCCAAGACCTACAGCGCCACGGGCTGGCGTATCGGCTGGCTCCTTGCTCCGCCCGAAGCAACGGTGGCGATCCGCCGTGTGCATGATTTCCTGACCGTGGGAGCCGCCGCCCCTCTTCAAGAAGGAGCAGCGACTGCCCTGCGTTTCCCCGATAGCTACTACGCAGAGCTGTCAACACGCTACCAGGAAAAACGCGATGGTTTTCTCACAGTTCTCCGCAGTGTCGGGCTCACGGCCACAACGCCGCAGGGAGCCTACTATGTTCTGGCAGATGCCTCCATTTGGCTAAAGGCACTCAAGCTCCCCGACGATAAGGCCCTAGCCCGCTGGCTCGTGACGGAGCGTGGCATCGCCGTGGTGCCCGGGAGTAGCTTTTTCCGAGTGCCCTCCGAGGGTGCCCATCTGATCCGCTTTTGTTACTGCAAAAAGCCCGAGACACTGGAGCGGGCGGCCAAGCTCCTCACCGCGCTTTTTCCGGGAGTGGCTTGAGAGTTTTTGGCGCTTGCCCACCCTTTTGAATGCTCGAAAAAAGCTTTGCCATCGGGTCGTTCTCGTTGTCCGCGATATAGCCAATGAAGGCGATACACATCTCATCGGTGGTGGCCTCTCCCCAGGCGACGGCCTGGGGCGGATTGTTCGGCTGACGCGGGTTGGCGGCTGAGTTGTCGTAGCGAGCCTTGAGCGTGAGCTGCGTCCCCTTAGGCAGTGCCACAAAGTCCTTGTAGTTGTAGGAGTCCTGCCAGTTGAAGTCCCAGTCGTTGATCCGGATCAGCGGCTTCTTCTCGCCACTGGGAAGTGTCGCCTCCACGGCAATTTCTTTGCCCAGCAGGTGCATGTGCGGGATGATGAAGATCGCCTTGGCATCAAAAAGCATCGGGAAACTTGTCCCTGTTTTGTAGCTCGCCTCACCCGCGGGGATACTGAGCGGCGCGATGAGCGGCAGGATGCCTAGGTGCTTGGTGATCGGTTTCTTAGCGAAGTAGATCCCGACCTGCGTCGTGTCTTGCTCAGGCTTTCCATTGGAATGGTAGTGCACTTGCATCACCAGATCACTCCCCTTGGGCAAGGGCCGCGCGATACCATCGGGGAGGAAGTAGGGCAGCTTTCCGGGTGCCCAGCCATCGAGCTCACCATCGGGTAAGAAGCCTGGGCTGCCAAAGCTCGTGTAGCCCGGCCCAGCCTCAGCCTCGTCCCTCTTGCGCCCCCGCCCTTGGGTGTCTAAGTAGCCGATCACATGGTGCACGACGGCTTTATTGCCCGCCCGGTACTCCACGGCGACCACTTCTTTGTCTTCGGTGACGCCGGTGGGCAGCACGAAGCAGCGGTAGACATCGGCCCCGGAGGGCGCGACTTGGTAGCTCTGGGGCATCTTTAAGATCAGATCGGGCTCACCCAGGGTCCAGCCTTTGGCAAACTTGGGCGGCGTGGGAGCCTTGGCCAAGTTCCCCGCCGGAGCGCCCGACTTTGCCCACAGGGAGACGAGCTGAATCTGTGCATCGGTGAGCTTGCGCACGCCTGTAAAGTCCCCATGGCCCTCGACGGGCTTCCAGGGCGGCATGACGCGCTTCTCGGAGACCTGGGCAATATTGGCAGCAAACGCCTTCGCACTGGCGTAGCTATCGAGCTTCATCGGCCCAATCTCGCCGTCACGGTGACAAGAGACACAGTTGTCATTGAGAATCGGCGCGATGTGCTCGGCGTAGTTAGGGCCGATCCCACTCGCCGCTGCGAGCGGCTCAATCACACACCCCACGGCCTCGGTCTTGGCTACCTTGATGGGCTTTCCGTCCAGTGCCGCATTCAGTGCGTCGGAAAGCTCGTGGTGCAGGGGCACGGTCGCGCGGGGTTTTGCCTGCCCCGCCCCATCATCGCTAATACGCCCGTTGTAGAGCACCTTGCCACGAGTATCGAGCACAAAGGCATGCGGCGTGACACTCGCGCCCAGCGCCGTCTTGAGCGCCTGATCGCCGTCACAGACAATCACAGCATCGCCGAGGCCATATTTCTTAGCGTGCGCTCTCGCCTCTTTTTGATCCCCCGGATTGCTGTAAACCAGCACGAGCTGTCCGCCGTGCGCCTTGGCCGTCCTTGCCAGCGCGGCGAGCTCCGGCGCGTGGCGGTTGGCAAT
>JANNDD010000221.1:0-7065 GCA_031387365.1 Armatimonas sp.
CTAAAGTTACTCCTGAGAGCGTGGTGGGGATCGGCTTTGATGCCACCTGCTCGCTGGTGGTGCTAGGCGAGGGCGATGTACCGCTGACCGTGAGCCCGAGCGGGAGCGCCGAGCAGAATATTATTGTCTGGATGGATCACCGCGCTATCGCCGAGACCGATGCCATCAACGCCGGGAGCCACGAGGTTCTCAAGTACGTTGGGGGCGCGATCTCGCCCGAGATGGAGCCGCCAAAGCTGCAGTGGCTCAAGAAAAATATCCCGAGCACGTGGGCGAAGGCGACGAAGTTTTTGGATCTGGCGGACTTCCTGACCTACAAAGCCTCGGGACAAGATGTGCGCTCGCTCTGCACCAATGTCTGCAAGTGGACCTATCTAGGCCACGAGAGCCGCTGGGACACCGCGTTTCTGGCGAGCCTCGGCCTCGACGATTCGCGCATTACGCAGAACCCCATCCGACCACTGGGGGAGCGCATCGGGCCGCTCACAGCAGAGGCGGCGGCGCACTTCGGACTGACCACGGAATGCTTTGTGGCAGTCGGAATTATTGATGCCCATGCGGGCGGGCTGGGGCTGCTGGGAGCCGCCAACCTCGAAAGCTCCATCGCGCTGATTGGTGGGACGAGCAACTGCCACATGGCTGCCTCCAAAGAACCGATCTTTGTTCCAGGGGTCTGGGGGCCGTACTTTGGCGCGATGGTGCCGGGCTACTGGCTCACCGAGGGCGGGCAGAGCGCGGCGGGGGCGCTGATTGATTTTGTGATCGAGGACTCCAGCGAGTACCGCGATCTGGCGTATAGAGCGGAGTCCGAGGGCACGACGGTCTACGCATTGCTCAATGCCGAGGCGCTGAAGCTCGCCGTCGCTGAGGGGCTGGCAGACGTTGCGTATCTGACGCGGCACTTACACGTCCTCGACTTTCACTTAGGCAACCGCTCGCCGTTTGCCGACCCACACGCACGTGGCGTGGTCGAGGGCCTCTCGCTGGATAAGTCGCTGGATCAAGACACGCGGCTCTATGTCGCCACCGTGCAGGCACTGGCCTACGGGACTCGTGCTATCATCGAGGCCGCTAATGCAAAAGGTTTCACGATCTCCCAGATTGTCGCGACGGGAGGTGGCACGAAAAACCCGCTCTGGCTCCAACAACACGCCGATGCCTGTGGCTTGCCGATCACTCTGGGGCGCGAGTCCGAGTCGGTCTTGCTAGGCTCCGCGATTCTGGCCGCACACGCCTCGGGTGACTACGCCAGTGTCACTGAGGCGATGACGGCGATGGGGCAAGCGGGGGAGACAATTGCGCCAAACCCCGCCACTCGCGCCTTTCACGATGCTAAATACGCCGTCTGGCGCGATCTCTACGAAGCTCAAAAACGCCACCGTGAGGCAATGGTGGGCATCTAGAGTGCTCACCGTTTTTAAGCAGGAGCTGCTTCTACGGCTACGCCAGGGAGCGACCTGGGGGCAGTTTCTCTTTATCCTGCTAGGTGCCGTCGGTGTGATGATGAGCGACCGGGGGGACGCGGACAACGGACGGCTTTTTGCCAACGCACCGACGCAGCTTGTGATGATCTGTAGTATTTTTTGCCTGATCGCCGGGCCGATTGTCGCCGCCATTGCTGGCACGGGTATCTTGCGCGACTTTGAACTGCGCGTCCACGAGTTCTTCTTCACATCGCGCCTGAAAGCATGGCAGTACTTCTTTGGGCGCTATTTGGGCAGCTTTGTCGTCACGGCGCTGCTCTTCACGGCACTCCCGCTCGGGCTGTGGCTAGGAACGATTCTGCCGGGCGACACGACCCATCTGGGCGCATTTCAGCTTGCACCCTACACTTTTTCGTACTTTGTGATTCTACTGCCGAATCTTCTGCTGACTAGCGCTCTGTTCTTTGTGGCGGGAGCGCTCACCCGGAATCTTTTTGCTGTCTATGCACTGGGAATCGGGCTGTTTGTGTTCTACCTGATCAGTGCCGCGCTGGCTGCGGGGATCGAGAGTCGGGGCGTGGCGGCGGCGCTTGACCCCTACGGCATGGTGCTCACGATGGTGGAGACGCGCTACTGGACACCGGCGCAAAAAAACGGGGGGCTACCATCGTTGGATGGCGCGTTGCTGACCAATCGGCTGCTCTGGTCGGGGATCGGGCTGGGAGTCCTGATGCTGGGAAACCTGCTCTTTCGCTTCCGCGCCCTGGCCCCGCAGCTTCCGCGCCACACCCATGAGCGAGGCATGCCGCCCCCGCAAGGAGCGCAAGGTGCGATTCCCAGGGCCACCGTGAAAGCGCGGCCTCAGAACCTGTGTGGAAACCTCTCCCCAACCCCTCTCCCGGGCAGTCGTTCCTCCTTGGGAAAGGGGCTGATCTATCTAGAACTCCCTCCTTTCCCAGCGAAGAATGAGCGCCTGGGAGAGGAGGGCTGGGGAGGAGAGGTTCGTTTTTATACAGGTTCTCAGGCGTGGCGGAGTTTTTTGCATCTGGCACGCTTTTACACTCGTTCCATTCTCAAGAGCTGGCCCTACTGGCTTTTTCTCGCCCTGGGACTGCTGGTCTTTGCCGTGACGGGGCAAAAAGAAGAGGGATCTACCGGGACGGCGCTGCTTCCCACCACCAGCCACGTTCTCAAGGAAGTGAGTGATAGCTACTTAGTGCTCTTTATCTTTGTTGCGGCGATCTATGCGGGGGAGCTGTGCTGGCAGGAGCGCATTCTTCGCGTCGCGCCGCTGGTAGATACCCTGCCACTCTCACGGGCGACAGCGACTCTGGCTCGGTTTGCCGCCCTCGTACTGAGCCTGGCACTCGCCGGAGCGATCTACGCGGGAATTGGGATGCTCCAGCAGCAGGCGGGGGGCATCGTGCCGGATGTCAGTGGCTACGGGGTCGCGCTCTTTGGTGTGTGCGGAGTGCCCCTTTTGAGTATGTCCGCCCTGGCCTTTCTTATCCATAGCCGTGCGCCCAGTAAGTTTGTGGGCCATATTATTTTCGTCGTGTTGACCCTGATACCGTCGGTGTTGGGTGAGCTGGGCTGGGAGCACCCGCTGCTCAATCTAGGGCTCATGGGGGAAGCGCACTTCTCCGATCTCGACGGCTTCAGTGCCTACACCGCACAGCTTTTTGGGCTGGGGACGCACTGGCTATTACTGACCTGCCTCCTGCTCGGGCTCGCGATACAGCCAAAGCGGCGCACAGTGCTCGTGGTGCTGGCTGGTTTGTGCACGCTGAGCACGGGGCTTCTGCTCTATAACTTTCACGGGATTCATCGCTTCCAGAATGAGAGCGGAGCAAAGCGCGAGCAGGCGGACTATGAGCGGGCCTATCGGGGGAACTGGGTAGATAGGCCACAGCCCAAAATTATCGCGGCTAGCCTTGATGTGACCCTCTGGCCGGAGCGTCGGGCGTTTGCGCTGAGTGGGCGCTACACGCTCCAGAACAAGACGGACAGACCGATCCCTGAGGTTTTTCTGAGCTACGACAGTGATCTTGCACTGCGCCAGCTCGTTTTTGGTGGAGATCGCAACGCCACACGCACCCAGAACAACACGGTTTTAGGAGTGGAGGTCTGGAAGCTTGCCACCCCGCTGGCTCCTGGTCAGACTATCACTTTAGACTTTACCGTTGCCTGGGACAAGCCTGGCTTTGCCGCCAGCGGGCCGCGCACCGATATTGCCACCAATGGGAGTTTCTTATCTAACCTCGCTCCTCGGATTGGCTACCAAGCGGCAGTGGAGCTGACCGATGCGGCGGAGCGCACGAAGCAGGGCCTGGCGCTCTGGCGGGAGCTGCCGGAGAAAATCGGGCTGAGCCAGACCTACATCGGTGGCGACTCAGACTGGGTGAAGCTGGCGATCACGGTACGCACTGCGCCCGATCAGCGCGCGCTGGCACCGGGCAAGCTCGTTCGGGAGTGGAGCGAGGGAGGGCGGCGCTGTTTTCGCTATGAGTCCGGCCACGTGGTGCGCTACTTCTGGGCGGTGGTCTCGGGCAAGTACGCCACCCAAAAGAGCGTGTACAAAGGCACTCCCATCACGGTCTACTACCACGCCGGGCATCCTTGGAACGTCAAGCGGATTCTCGCGGGGGCAAAAGCCTCGCTGGCCTTCTGCTCCGAGACCTACGGGCCGTATCCGTTCTCCGAGCTGCGCATTGTCGAGTTTCCCGCGCGTGGTGAGGCCATCGCGGCGCAGGCATTCGCCGGAACCATTCCCTTCTCCGAGGCGGGGGGCTTTACGCTTAATGTCGGTAAAGACGACTTCAACACACCGTTCTATGTCACAGCGCACGAGGTGGCGCACCAGTGGTGGGCGCACCAGGTCACGGGCGCGAACCTGCCCGGCTCCGAAGTCCTCTCCGAGTCGCTGGCGGAGTACACGGCCCTCCGTGTTGCGGTCGCTGCGGGCAACGATCCGTATGAGGTGCAGAAGCGCGCTGCCGATGCCTACTTAGAGGGCCGTGGAAAAGACCGCACGGAGGAACGCCCGCTGGTGACAACGCGCCGTCAGCCCTATATCTGCTACCAGAAAGGTGGCCTCGCCTTCCACGAGCTACACTGGCTCGCGGGGAAGCGCTTTGACGCGGTGTTGAAAAACTACCTGCGGGTGCTGGCCTTTCAAGAGCCGCCCTACCCGACGGCAACCAACTTGGTCGAGAACCTCAAGGCGAACTTGCCCGCCCATAAAACACGGATCACGGAGCTTTTTGCGAAGCTGACGCTCTGTGATCTCACGGCAGTCTCGGCGCACAAGAAGCCGCTTGGCAAGAAGCGCTGGCGAACCGAGGTTGTGGTGACTGCCAAGAAAGTCTTCGCTGATGGCCAGGGCAACGAGAGTGCTGCACCGCTCCACGAGGCGATCTCGGTCACGCTCTGGCAGGGCGAGCAGTCTGTGACTCTGCTTGCGTACCTCCAGCAGCCGCGCCAGAGCCTGAGCTTCGAGACCGACTTTCCGCCGAGCTTTATTGCCCTTGATCCCAGCTTTCACAAACTGGATCGCAACCACGACGATAACACACACGCCGTAGAATAGCAGTAGGTACAATTGCGTTATGCTGCTGCTTCCCCTTCCTGCACAGGTGCAATTGGTGCAGCCTCTCTCGTCTCTCTGGGAGCGGCTCTACTGGAGTGTGGAGGCACGCGGCGCGCTGATTGCCGTGGGAATTGAGGCGCTGGAGCCACTGCCAAACTTTCCCGCGCTGCTACCAGGGCCACAGAATGCCAACGATTTACTGGCACGCTACGATGCCACTCTCGTGCGCTACGGCAGCATCACCGCCGTTGCCACACGGACGATGCGCCTCTACGACCCACCGCGCAGCCCCGTTGCACTGGCGGAGAAGCTACGCGATATCAATCCCGAACCCTACTGGCTGCTATTGCTCGCATCGCTGAATCCGGGGCAGTGGCAACAGCTCACGGGGCAACCCGGCCTTCCCCTCTCGGCACTGGAGGCGCGGCAGCGGCGCTGGCTGGAGAGTGCCCTGCCTGAGAGCGCTTCGTTTCGGACGAGAGAGGCGCTCACGCAAGATCGCCGTGACTTCCGACTACGTCTAACCCGGCAGCTCACGATCTTGGTGGGAGGAGACAAAGAGGTAGGAGATGCCTACTTCCCCACCGGGCTACCGGCGTCTTCTGAGGAGTCCGTGGTGACTCTCCCACTGCGCGAGGAAGCGCCACTGGGCGACGAAAACGAGCAGTTTTTGGGTCGTCGGGTTGTCCCCGGAAAGAGTAAGCCCACGGATCTGGACACGAGGCTTCCGGCACTTCAGACTCCTGTACTTCTCGAAGGCGTGACGAGTGTGGGGGCGCTGGTGAAACGTCTGGCAGCAGCGACGCTGCTTCCCCTTATAGCCGATGCGCTGCTTGCGAAACGATCCGTGCGGGTGCTTGGCAAGCGTGCTCTGGCTGGGGATGTGCTGGCGGCACTCTGCCGGGGAGTAAACGGTGGAATGCGTCGGCTCGGCTCTGTCTATCTGCTCGTGGAGGATCTTCCCAGTGCGGCGGAGCGGCGGGAGCGAGCCAACCTAGACTACCAGCGCTTTCTCGCACCACAGGAGCAGGAAGTGCAGCAGCTCTCCCAGCTTGCGGCAGCCGCCCGAAGCCGCCTGATTCGTGAGGGGGCACTGGGCAAGATACCGCGAAGTGTCCAAGACGCACCCGTGGCACTCTGGGCGCTTGCGGAGCGCTTCGACACCGAAGGACGAATCCCCTTTGCCCAGCTCTCGGCCAAGCTGCGAACGGAGGTTCAGGCGCTGGCGGTGGAACAACAAGAACGAGTAGAGCGTTTTGGCGGGGTGCTTCCTCCTGTACCCACCGAGGCGCACGCCGAGCAGAAGCTGGTACTGGAGCTACTGGCGCCCACTGCCCAAGCAACCGCGTTGGTTGCGGAACTCTCGGCGGAGCTACTGCGCAGCGACGAGCCGCCTCCCGAGCCGCAGGGGGCGCTGGTGATCCCTGAGACGCTCAAAACGCGCGCCTGGCAGGTAGCACTACCCGACGACGACAGTGCACAAGACGCACTGCTCTCTCTGGCGAAGCGCACTAAGCTCACGCAGCTACGCATTGCCTTGCGACCGGGCCCCGTGGCTGAAAAACGTCTGGCGGCACTGGCACGGGCCGCTAAAACGGTGGGAATCGGGATTGTGCCGGTGTTCTCCCCGTTCCTGGCCTTTTCCACGACTGCACCAAGGGAGCGTGGTGCGGGTGGCCAGACTCTTGAACAGTGGGCGGCGATAAACGCCACCGACGAAGCTCCCTCTAGCCGTCTGGCACGGGCACTATCGCACTGGGATTTTGTGGTGCCCGAAGCGCTGGATCTTGCGGGTGTGGTTGGTTACGCCGCGCGGCTCGCGGCACTTCCCGGCGTGGTCGGACTGGGGCTGGAGGGGGTTACACCACCAGGCTACCCGGATGCGGAGGTGGGAGACTGGGCGCTGTGGATCGGGGGATTTGCTCTGGAGCGACGGCTCGCCTTTGTCCGTGCGCATCAAACCGATCCTGCCGATCTGATCTCCGCCTCGCCGTTTAACATCGAGAGTGAGCCCAAGGAACGAGCCGAGCTCCGGGAGCTCTGGGAGGCGGA
>JANNDD010000241.1:0-7558 GCA_031387365.1 Armatimonas sp.
GATCGAAGACTTCGTTGAGCAGCGGGCGGAGTGGGGTAAAGCCTTCGGTCTTGCGCTTCCGGGCAACATTGAAGATCGCGCGCTCGGCCTGATCCACCAACGTGTCCACTTCATCAGTCTCACCGTAGGCCATCCCGGCGATCTCGGAGGCGGTCTCGATCAGGCGACGCAGAACCCCCTTCTCGGAGACGATCTTAGCGTAGTAGACAACATTGGCGGGCGTGGGGACGTACTCGGCGAGCTGCATGAGGTAGATATAGCCCCCCGTCTGCTCCAGCGTGCCACGCCGCGTCAGCTCATCCTTCAGAGTGACGATGTCTACAGGCTCGTCTTTATCCACGAGAGAGAGCATCGCCTCAAAGATACGGCCATGTGCCTCGCGGTAGAAGTCTTGCTTATCTAAAAACTCGGTGACGCGCTCAATGGCGCTGCGGTCTCCCAGCAACATGGAGCCCAGCACGGCCATCTCGGCCTCAATATTTTGGGGAGGAACGCGTCCGGTCATAGAAAACTCAGATCATCTAAAAATACAAAAGGGCGCGGCTTACTGCCGCGCCCTGGCTTGTCTGCGCGGCCTAGCCTAGGCTTTTTCAACCGCAACGGTCACGGGGACAGTGATGTCTTTGTGGAGCTTGACATCCACATGGAAGGTTCCCAGAGCGCGGATGACATCCATCAGCAACACGCGTCGCTTGTCAACACTCACGCCTAGGTCTTTCTTGAGGGCTTCCGCGATATCACCCGAGGTTATCGAGCCGTAGAGACGATCGCCTGCACCGGCTTTACCCAGAATCTTAATCGTCTTGCCTTCAAGAGTCGCCTGATCTTTCTGTGCCTGAGCAAGCAGTGCCTCGCTCTTGCGCTCCTCAGTGGCGTGGCGCGCTTCCAGGATCTTCAGGGCGCCGCCCGATGCCGACACCGCCAGACCTCGGGGAATCAGGTAGTTGCGAGCGTAGCCATCGGAAACCAAGACAACCTCGCCCTCTCTGCCGACCTTGACGACATCCTTTTGCATAATCACGTTCATAAACTTACTTCCTTATTTGTAGTCCGACCCTAGGACGATTCCCATTGCCCACGGAATCTAGCCCCAGAGTCAGCGCTGTATTTTTATTTAGCCGCGCTCGGAGCCGAGTATTGACAGTAAAACGGTTTGGGTCGAACACATCCAGGCGCCACTGTAGTGGCCCTGCCTGCGTGTCGAAGCCGACTCCCAGCTTACTGCCAAAGAGGCCATAGCGCGTCCAGAGCTCTCCGCTTTTCTGCCCGACCTGCACATTGACCTGGTTACGCTCGGTCGTATCGGTGATGCCGACTCGAAAGAGCTGCCCCTCCACAACCTGTGCATAATTGGTATCGAGCTGAAAACGCTCCGCCTTTGTATCGTACAGAAAGTCTCCGGTCAAGCCTGACTCATACCAAGAGGGCCGCTTACCACTGGCGGGAGGTTGGTTACCGGAGGACGCTGTCCCTGCTTTTTTCTCTCCAGGCAGCCGCAATGCCTCGACACGAGCCGTCAAATTTTTTATTGAACCACTCGCATCTTTCACGTTGGCAACGGTTATCTTGATGTTATCAAGCAGCTCGGGATCGGTCGCGGCTTGGGAGAGCTTTCCAGCGGTTGTGTCGAGTTTCTGGGAGATTGCCACCAGGTTCTCTGAGATTTTGGTGAGGTTCGTGGTGGCCACGAGCACATTTTCTTTTAAGTTTTTATCGCCTACCAGCTGAGTCATCTGCTCCGTGAGGCCGGCCACACCTGCTGCGGCATCGTTGGCGGAGCGCAGAAGTGTCTTGATACTTTCTCGGCTGTCGGCGACAGTCAGTTTGGCCTCTTTGGCAAGCCCCTCGGTCTCGGTAGCGATCCGCCCCCCAGACTTCATGACGGAATCGAGATCCTTGATGAGAGTCTGTGTCTCTTTCGAAAGGGCAGCAACTTGTTTTTCGAGGAGGGGCGCGATCGTCTTTGCCGAGGCCGCGACCTCACCCGCATTGCCAATGACGATGTCTACTTTTTTGAGGGTCGCCGGAAGCAGTGCGGAGGTAGCACGAAGGTTGCGTAGCGTTGCCTGGATATCTCCCTGCGAATCATCGAGGGCCCCGATTGCTCCCATTTTATTGATTTTCTCGCTCATCAACCGCAGGTTATGGGCAGTCGCCACAAGGTCCTCGCGCAGTGCATCATCGTTGGTAAACTTACTCATCCCCGCCAGAGCGGAGTCCAGTCCCGCTGCGGGCTCTCCTTCCAGAGGAGTCTGTTTTGTAGTTTCATTTGTTATAAAAGTGGTCTCTTTACTCGGGACTATTGTCACCACGGCACCGCCGCCCAGAAGCCCGGACGCGACACTAAACTGTGACTTCACCGGAATCTTGACTCCGTTCTTGACGCGCACCAGCACCACCGCTCGCCGCCCATCGTCGGAGAGGCGAATACTCTTTACGGAGCCCACCTTGAAGCCCGCTACCCGTACATCCTCGCCGCCTTTGAGCCCTTTGGCATCGTCGAAGGCGACCTGGAAATCCGTGGAGTTGCGCTCCTCCCAGCTCTGATTGAGCCAGCCTTTGGCCAGGATCAAACCTGCCACCCCTACGACGGTCACAACCCCCGTTACTAAATCGCGCTTACTCATGTTTTTCCATCTTGCTCAACCGATTTCGATGGGGCCTTCGACCTCACCCCGAATGAACTGCTGAACGACAGGATCATCACTGTTTTGAACTTCACTGGGAGTGCCATAGATCTGCGCCTTACCTTCATAGAGCATTAATATTTTATCCGCGATTCGGAAAATACTCCGCATGTCATGGGAGACGACAACACTGGTGACATTTTTCTTATCGCGTGTGCGCACAATCAACTGATCAATCGCAGCAGCCGTCACCGGGTCTAGGCCACTGGTCGGCTCATCGTAGAGGATGATCTCCGGATCAGTGGCCAGGGCGCGGGCGAGGCCGACGCGTCGCCGCATGCCACCTGAGAGCTCTGGCGGCAGGCGCTTCTCGATCCCGGGCAGCCCGACTTCTCTAAGGTGCTCCTGGATCCGCTGTGTCAGTTCCCCCCGCGACTTCTTCTTGAACTCCATGCGACGTGGCCCGCGTAGCAGCCCGAAGGCGATATTGGCGTAGACATTCATCGAATCAAAGAGCGCTGCGTACTGGAAGACCACCCCCATCTTAGCGCGAATCGGCAGTAGCTCACGCTCTTTCAAGCCCACAATGTCCACATTATCAATGAGAAGCTGCCCACTAGTGGCACTCACCAGCCCAGCAATGCAGCGTAGAATCGTGGACTTACCCGCACCGGAAAGCCCCATAACGCAGAGAATCTCTCCGGGAGCGACATCCAGAGTAATGCCACCAAGAATCTCTCGGCCATCCACAGCATAGCGCAGATCACGCAGGGTAATCCGGGGGGATTCCCCCCCCTCGGGCACGTGTTCAGACAACGGACTTCGCCTTGAAAAACCACGTCAGTACAAAGTCAGCCGCAAACACAAGAATAATCGTAAAGACGACAGCACGGTTGGTGGAGCGCCCAACACCTGCGGCGCCGCCTTTTGTTTCCAGCCCCTCACGGCAGGCGATGAGCGCGATGAGAGTCCCGAAGACCAAAGCTTTGAGCAACCCCTCCAGAATATCGGAGCCGTTGGGCTCCAGAAGCTGACGGAACGAGTCCGTGTACTGAAGCGGCGTCTGTCCCTCGTTTACAGCGATCATCCCCCCCCCGAGGATTCCTGCCGCATCGCCAAAGAGAGTCATTATGGGACCCATAACCAGGCAGGCGAGAAGGCGTGGCACAACCAGATAGGCAATAGGAGAGATTCCCATCGCTCTGAGCGCGTCCACCTGCTCGGTCGTCTTCATCGCGCCGATCTCCGCGGTGATTCCCGAACCGACGCGTGCGATCAGCGTGACTGCTGTGATCAGGGGGCCTGTTTCCCGAACGATAGACAGTGCAACAATCCCCCCGAGCAAGTCGCCAATTCCCAGATTAGTCAGTGAGCCCACCGTGTAAAGTGCCAAGACCGCTCCGGAGAAGCCCACGGTCAGCAGAACAATGGGAAGAGACTCTGTACCGACACTCGTAAGCTGACGAGCAAGATCACCTAGGTGAATGCCTTCCTGAAAGATCGCGCGCACGGCTCGCCACAGAAGGGTTAGCAGCTCGCCCAGATACTCGAAGGAGCGCACAAATGTCTTACGAATAATCTTACTGGCCGTCTCACCGACGTCCTCGAACACCTCGGCTGCCTCGCTAGCCAGTCGGGTTTCTTTGGAGTCGGAACCAGGTGTCATATAAATTTTAGTTTACCCCATTGAACCCATGCCCCGCCGCGTGCTACAATCCCTTATGCCCGAAGAAGAAGAGGAGGAAGGTTTTACCTTCCGTGATCGCCGCCGTCAGAGTACCGAGGACACGGCCCCCGCCCCTGTGGTAACTCCCACACTCCCCCTTGAGCAGGTAACTGACCCCGAACCGACTCTGTACGATCCGCGCGATGGATACAGTGACAGTGACAGTGACAGCGAGGGGGATCCCGATGCTGAGGAGAGTAGCGAGATACCCGACGTGCGCTCCGTACTTGCTCTCTTCATGGGAGAGCTGCGCAATCTGGCGTGGCTGCGTATGGGCCTTGTCGCCAACCCGATGACGGGTGAGATCGAAAAAGATCTGGCACAAGCACAGATGGCCATTAATACGGTTGGCTTCCTCGCCGATCAGCTAGAGCCGCATGTCGCTCCTGAAGAGCGCCTACCACTCAAGGCAATGATCAGTGATCTTCAGCTTAATTTTGTGGAGCAGAGTAAGCGAGGATGAGGCTAGCCTCTTCCCCGACAGTTCTGACTCCCGACGCATTTGAGGCTCGCTTTAGCGATCTGGTGGAGCTGATTTGTGATGCCGCACACGTAGGCTACTGCAAGCCCTTCATGGAAGCGCAGTACACGCTCTTGCGGGCCTGGATGTCAGAGCACTTTCCCCCCATCGCTGCGGAGTTCTCGGGCCGGGTTCAGGAGGAGTTCGAGAGCCTCTACTGCACCGAATCCCTCTCGGCTCTCTTGATTCAGGATAGCGGTGCGCTCATGGGACGGCTCCTCGACACCCAGGAAGCGATTGTAGCGTGGAAACAAGCGAATTAAAAATAGATGAAAAATATCACAGTCTGAATCCCTAAAAGATAGGGAAATTTTTCACAAAGTCGTGTATACTCTCTCTTGGCACCTATGGCTGCTGCCGTGCCCCGTTTCGCCGCCTCACCACTACTTAAGATAGCCTGGCGCGAGAATTGCAGCAATTTAATAAATAGCGATTTCTCAACAAGGAGGTCTGCCCTTTGGTAAGACAACTTAGCACCCCCTGGCTTCTTTCGCCCTTGGTGATTGGATTGATCGGGCTTGCATTTGCTTTCTTTTTTTACTGGAATGTCCAGCGGCAACCCATTGGTGGTACGGAGACCATGAACCGTATCGCGAAGTATATTCGCGAAGGTGCAATGGCGTTTCTCAAGCGTGAGTACACGGTACTTGCCGTTTATACACTGGTTGTCTTTCTCGCTTTAGGCTTTACTCTAGGTTGGCTTCCGGGTGGCGCTTTTGTCTCTGGTGCTTTCCTGTCTCTGCTCGCCGGTTTTTGCGGAATGCAAGCGGCGACCCTAGCCAATGTCCGAACTGCCGAGGCGGCACGACGTGGCAGTAAACCCAATGCGCTCCTTATCGCGCTAGATGGTGGAGCCGTGATGGGCTTAGCGGTGGCAGGGCTGGGGCTGATTGGGCTTGCTGGGTTTTACTTTGCCTTGCGAAACACGCCCGCGCTCAACTCAACCCTGCATGCTTTTGCGGTGGGGGCCAGCAGCATCGCGCTCTTCGCCCGCATCGGGGGAGGGATCTACACCAAGGCCGCCGATGTTGGGGCAGATATCGCCGGGAAAGTAATCGAGGGCATCCCCGAAGATGACCCTCGCAACCCCGGAGTAATTGCAGACAACGTAGGGGATAACGTCGGCGATGTCGCAGGCATGGGTGCGGATATCTATGAGTCCATGGTAGCAGCGATTGTCTCCGCGGTAGCCATCGCGCTGACCACAAACGACATGGGGCACCTCAAGAATATTGCGCCAGGGCTGAGCGATGAAGCCGAGCGCACTCTGGGGGCGGCGCTTCCGCTCATTCTATCGGGTGTCGGGCTGGCGATCAGTATTCTGGGAATCTTCCTGGCACGCGCACTTCGCAATCACAAACCCGCCAATGTTCTTCGAAGCTGTCTGATTGTCCCCCCTATCGCCCTAACCATTGTCTCCGCCATTCTGATGCAAGTTATGGGAGCCACTCAGGCGATCACGCTCTGCTTGGCGGCGGGTGCCCTTGGAGGCGCTGCTATCGGCCTGATTACGGAGTACTACACAGCGCACAAGCCCGTGCATAAAGTCGCGCAGGCATCGCTTACCGGCGCAGCGACTTGTATTATCCATGGCCTTGCAGTGGGTAAAGAGTCCGTGATCGCTCCAGTGGTGATTCTCTGTGGAGTCACGTTTCTCGCCAACGCCCAGCTCGGGCTCTATGGCGTCGCAATGGCCGCCGTCGGGATGCTAGCCGGAACTGCAATCGTCATGACTGTGGATGCCTACGGCCCGATCTCCGATAATGCGGGTGGTATCAGTGAGATGAGTGGTCTGGGCAAAGACGTCCGCGACATCACCGACGAGCTCGACTCCGTGGGCAACACAACCGCCGCAATCGGCAAGGGCTTCGCGATTGGCTCCGCGACCCTCACAGTAGTGGCGCTCTTCTCGGCCTACTCGATGGAAATCAGTCACGCACGCGGAGCGCCCTTCCATATCGAGCTCACCGACGCCACAGTCCTGATTGGGGTGCTTCTGGGAGCGATTCTGCCCTTCTGGGTAGGCGCTTCAACAATGCTCGCCGTGGGTCATGCAGCGCAGAAAATAGTCATTGAGATCGCCAGGCAGTTCAAGGAAATCCCTGGCTTGCTCCAGGGCACGGCAGACCCTGAGCCCGCCCATATTGTGGATATCGCCACCAAAGCGGCGCTGATTGAGATGATCCAGCCCGGCCTCGTGGCGATCCTCGCCCCGACGCTTACGGGCTTTTTCCTGGGGCCAGAAGCACTTGCGGGTCTGCTCGCGGGTGCTCTTGCCGTTGGTTCCACCCTCAGCCTCTTCATGGCGAACGCGGGAGGAGTTTGGGATAATGCGAAGAAGCACATCGAGAAAGGCGGACTTGAGGGCCATGACAAAGGAGGCGATGCCCACAAAGCCGCCGTCGTCGGGGATACCGTCGGTGACCCGTTCAAGGACACATCCGGGCCAGGCGTCTCCATTCTCATCAAGGTCATGAGCGTCGTCAGCTTGCTCATCGCGCCGCTGATCGCGAATCGGTAGGTTCGCAGCCTAGAACAGGCTTGGTTGCTCGCTCTCAAAGGCGAGCAGCCGGGACTTCACCCCCGTGCCGTAGGCGAAGCCGCCTAGCCCACCATCGGCGGCGATCACCCGATGGCAGGGGACGATCAGAGGAATGGGGTTGGCTCCGCTGGCGGCCCCTACTG
>JANNDD010000254.1:0-16155 GCA_031387365.1 Armatimonas sp.
AAGAGCCCGAAAAAGCGCGCCCCACGCCACGGAGCCGAGACCAGCGGCAGCAGTGCCCCGCCGCCCAGCCCGATAAAGAGTACGGTCCAGGTGAGATACGCACCCCAGAGCCCTAGATGCGTGTACATCCAGCGCTCCCCAAATGCCACGGTCGCAAAGACCAACAGGCTCGCCAGCCCGAAACCAAAACTACCCACGAGAGCACTTCGTGCCAGAGGATTCATGGCGCTATTGTACACCGCTACAGTTCGGCGGGCTGGAACCCTAACCGCCCCAGTTCTGCAAGGGCAATCTCCCAGGCGTGGGGCGAGCAATCGAAACCATAGACCTGCCCTTGCAACACAAAACTCCCGCTTCCATCCTCATGCCGCGTGAAGAGAGCCGTTTCCGTTTCGCCCTCTCTAGTACGAACGAAGACGTACTCTTTCTCGCGCTTGGGCTTCCTCATTAGCTACAGATCCGCAGGCGTGGAGACGGTTGCTGGTGGAGGCGCAGCGCTCGCCGGGCTGGAGGATGTCGGGGTTCATGCCAAGGCATTAATAAATTCATGAAGCATCAGTAGAGAGATGCTCCACAAAAAGACGCTTTGTTGTGGCGATGATTTTTCGTACATCTTCTTTTGTAATGGCTACAGAAAAACCATGTGCAAGCGAATTACGGCAACTCATGCCTTGAATTAAAGCATCATAATCTTCTTTATCCATTTCTCCATTGCTATAAAGACGTGTTATAAGAGATCCAGTGCGGTAATCAGGTGTTTCTAAATTCGTTTTTTCACTTATATGGCGCAGGATGGCTTCTACTGCCGACCAAATTACCAGAAGTGCCACATCTGTTGAGGTACCTCGAAGAAGCCGCTGTCCTTGCTCCAGTCGTCTCTCTATCTCAGGTGCAGCGAGGAGGGGATACACTTGGTCGGCATCGCGATCCAAACCAACGACTTCTAGCCGCCAGCCGGGATGCTGTTGTATTCGTTCCATTAATTGAGGCCAGAATTTTGCAGCTTTGCTTCCGATTTTGTTAACCTCAACAACAACAGAGTCTTCCAGACCCTCAGCCACTAAGTCAGGGTGAAAGCCCTGTAGGAAAGGAGGGAGATTTTTTTCCGTTGGCTCTACATAGACGATATAGCCACGACGACGATAGTCATCAGCAACTTCTAGAACTTTTTGAGTATGTTGTGTTAATACTGTCATTTTTTCTCCTCGCTAGCAGGATGGCTAATGGATCTTCGACACGGCCGGTCAGCGCAATGCGCTGACTGATCACACGCCAAACCTGGCGATCATCTGTAAAGGCAACCTGTTGTAGGCCATCAAGGATCGGTTTGATAATATTGTCTATGTCAGGTGGAGTCTCTGTGTAAAAAACTTGGATAGCGACTTCAATCTGAGTGTCTTGAGAAGGCTCTGGGAACGGCCAGGTTTTACGAGCCTCCTCACGCACTGTCTCCTTCCAGCACTGGTAGCGCTTATGGGCACGGGGCGAGCCGTCTCGTGCATTTAACGAGACTGGTGGGCCCTCAAGGGCGAACTCAAACTCCATTTTTACAGATCGGCGGGGGTGGAGAGGGTGCCTCGGATGGCGGTGGCGGCGGCGACGGCGGGGCTGACGAGGTGGGTGCGTCCGCCTTTGCCCTGGCGTCCCTCGAAGTTGCGGTTGCTGGTGGAGGCGCACCGCTCGCCGGGCTGGAGGATGTCGGGGTTCATGCCAAGGCACATGGAGCAGCCGGGCTCGCGCCACTCAAAGCCGGACTCGACGAAGATTTTGTCTAAGCCCTCGGCCTCGGCTTGGCGCTTCACGAGGCCCGAGCCAGGGACACAGAGCGCACGCTTGACGGTCACTTTGCGGCCCTTGAGCACGGCGGCGGCAGCGCGGAGATCCTCGATGCGGCCATTGGTGCAGCTTCCGATCCAGACCGTGTCCACGGCGATGGAGCGCAGCGGCGTGCCGGGCGTGAGATCCATGTAGGCCAGCGCTTGCTCACACGAGCGGCGGTCGGCATGGTCGGTGAACTGGTCGGGGCTCGGGACGACGGCGGTAAGCGGCAGCGCTTGACCCGGCGACGTGCCCCAGGTGACGTGCGGGGCAATCTCGGGGCCATTGAGCTCGATCAGGATATCGTAGGTCGCGCCATCGTCGGTGGCCAGCGTGCTCCACTGCGCCACGGCGGCGTCCCAGGCGGCGCCCTGTGGCGCGAACTCACGACCCTTGAGGTAGGCAAACGTGGTCTGATCGGGGGCGATCATGCCCGCGCGGGCTCCTGCCTCGATGGACATATTACAGACCGTCATACGGCCCTCCACAGAGAGATTACGAATCGCCTCGCCCGTGTACTCGACCACGTAGCCGGTCGCGCCATCGGTGCCGATCTTGCCGATGATCGCCAGAATGATGTCTTTGGGGGTCGCATCGGGATGGAGCGGGCCGTTGATACGAATCTCCATGGTCTTGGGGCGGCTCTGCGGCAGGCACTGCGTGGCGAGAACGTGCTCCACCTCGCTCGTCCCGATGCCAAAGGCAAGTGCGCCAAACGCGCCGTGCGTACTGGTGTGGGAGTCCCCGCAGACAATAGTCTGACCGGGCTGTGTGTAGCCCAGCTCCGGACCCATCACATGCACCACGCCCTGCTTATCCGAGTGTAGGTCGTAGAGAGTGATGCCAAACTCCTCGCAGTTTGCCGCCAGCGCCTGGATTTGCTTCAGCGAGATCGCATCGGTGATGGGCAGCAGGCGGCTGGTCGTGGGGACATTGTGGTCCATAGTCGCCACCGTGCGCTCCGGGCGGCGCACTTTACGGCCCGCGAGGCGCAGCCCCTCAAAGGCTTGTGGGCTGGTCACTTCATGCACCAAGTGCAGGTCAATGTAGAGCAGGGCAGGCTTCCCGGCCTCGTCGCGGACAATATGCGCGTCCCAGATCTTCTCAAAGAGCGTTCGTGGCTTCATGCTCTCATTATAGGCCGCGCCTCTACCCCGTGTCCAACGAATTGTTTCGATGGGACCCATAGGCCATAGCTACTGAAGTACGACCTCGTGAATACCAGGCAGGCTGTGTAGGGCCTTGAGAAGTGCCTTTCGCTCATTGTCAAAGATCGTCTCGTGCCCCATGAGCGCAGTAAACTTTCCAAAGACAGAGAGCGTGCCCCGGCGCACAGAAAGAGTGACTTTGGTGCTGTCTAGGCTAAATTTCCCCATCTCGCGCCGCGCGTCGCGGAGGAGCTTGTTGTTCTTAAGCTTTTCCTGCATTGCGTTTGCTGCCGGGTTTATCTTTGTGTTCATATTTTATTATGGGTTGGGGGGGATTTTAGCTGAAGGCACTCTTCCCACTCCTGCCAGTTGCTCTGTTCGTAGGCGCGGGCATCCACCTCCATCGGGTCGAGGTGGTAGTTCAAGTAGGCCAGGACGATATAGACCAGCGCTAGGGCAATTAGCACACTGCCGGTAATCACTGCGGGGAGCAGCAGCTCACGCGTCAGGAGCCACTGGATCGCGAGCGCTCCTACCAGCGCGATAGCAATATAGCCGCGCCCAAGATTGCGCAGGATTTCGTACGAGAGCCAGGGCGCTTTCTCACTGACTTCTGTCAGCCCGGCAGTCTGCTGGGCGTGGCGTAGCTCGTGCGCAAGGGTCTGGAGAAGGCGCTTATGGTAGAGCGGTGCGGGGCAGAGGGCGGCGGGCCAGGGCAGAGGAAAGAGCCCCAGGCGCACGAGGACAATAAAGTACGGGTTGAGGCACACCACATCCTGGCCGCCTTCTTCCTGAAAGTACTCCCCCGGGTTCATTCCCGCCGTCCACTCCACCCGTACCTGGCCGGAGTGGCCTAGGCTCACCATGTGTTCTTGCAGGTGCTCTATTTCCAGGGTGAGGCGACAGGGAGCACCCCCGACACGTAACTGCCTAACTTGCTCTGTTTGTTGCACCCCACGATTATATCTTGAGCGACTCTAGATAGCGCACCACGGCATCGGCTTTTCCGGCTTTAGCGTGGTTTAGGAGCGAAATACGGTGTGGCCCCAGAACCTGCATGGCAGCGGGGTAGGCTTTAAGTGTCGCCTCAACAATCTTCAGCTCACCGAGCATGGCCGCCGTAAAGAGATCTAACCTTGCACCACTTTCCAGCAGAAAAGAGGCGATCTCTTTATTGCCTCGGTGCGCTGCCGCTCCGAGTGCCGTTTCGAAATCACCGCCACCCCAGTCCCAGGTGGCATGGATTAGCCGAGGTTCTTGTGCCAGGAGTACCTTTACTTTTCCTAAATCACCGTGAGAGACCATGACAAAAGAGTGCACCAGTTCCTCGGGGAGGCGCGGGAGAGACTCCGATAGGGATTTGTTTTGTATTTCAGCCATACCGTCAGTATGGAGGCATTCTCTGAGGAGCGCTTCGCGAAAATCACCAAAAACAATACTACCGAAAAGAGCGACGGTAGCGCTCCGGGGCAGTGCCGACCCGCTGGGCGAAGAGGCGTGTGAACGAGCCATGGCTAAGAAACCCAACCGTGAGTGTGACTTGCGTGATAGGTAGATCTGTACGCTCCAGCAGGATCTTTGCTGCGCGTAACCGCCGCTCCGTAAGATACTGGTGGGGACTGGTTCCAAAAAGCGCACGAAAGGAGCGCAGAAAGTGATTGGGCGAGAGGCAGGCAAGCTGGGCAAGCTGCTCCAGGGTGAGCGCCTGGGCATACTCGGCCTCCATGAAATCACGTGCCTGGTGGAGCCGCCGGTAGAGCGCATCGCGGGTGGCTGCACGGGTGATGCCCGCCGCCGCGCCAAAGGCCGCTGCTTCCTCGCCGACAAGCTGGTGCCGGATAAGAAGCCGCTCCAGTATTGCATTGAGGCGCTCCTCCAGCCACAGCGGCGAGACTTGCTCGACAGCGGCAAGGTCTTTGCGTAGCTGGAGCAGAGAAGGAGTCAAGAGCCTGTCCTGCGGGTAGGTGCGCTCCACAAACATCGGGAGGGCAGCGGGCAGCGCTTCTGGGGTGTCGAGAAGCTGCTCTGGGCGTGCACTCAGGCTCTGAACGACACTCTCAAGCTGTCCTGCACGAAAGAACAGGCAGAACGACTCCACGGGCTCAGATGCCTCGATGGTAATGCTGTAGCGCTGAGCGTGGTTGAGAACCAGGTAGCTTCCCTCTTCCACGGCGAGCGTCCCGCGGCCGACGGCATAGTGCGCTGTGCCTCCAAAGAACAGTTTTAGGGAGAGAGGGCCCGCGCCCGCCCAGTGGTACGCTCGCCCACGGCCTTGTAGCACGTGGGTGGGCCAGCGCATCAGCGGATCCACAGAGCGCAGCGGCGGGCTGGGCAGAGTGAAAAGGCGAGGGCCGTTTGCGGTGTGCATGGGCACAGCATACCCGGATTTTGTGGTAGCCTGTCTGGCAATGGCACCCGCGCGACTTTGGTTCGTCTCAGGCATCTTATTTTTAGGTTGTGCCCCACGCTCTGTAGCGCCCCCGCCTCTGCTCCAGCTGCGTAATGGCGATATGGAGCAGGGCACCGATGCTCCCACCGCCTGGGGCGACCCTTGGGTGGGCTATAAACGCCGTGCGCTGAGTAGGGATACGACAGTCAAACACAGCGGGCAGGCGGCACTCAAGTTTCGTTTAGTAGGCATCTCCGGTGAGCACACTATAGAGCAGCTGGTGTGGGGCGGGGCAGGGCGGGAGATTATGCTGCGTGGCTGGGTCAAGACCGACGGGGCGCTCCAAGTGCAAGTGGGGATCCTGCCCTACGATCAGCGCGTACGGCCTCTGGCTCTGCTCCCCGCACTGCGCCTTGAAAAAACAAGCGACTGGTGCTTGTTCACCCAAAAAGTGACCCTGCCCGAGGGCTCTTCGGGCTTCAGCGTGGCGCTCCGGGCCACGGGGGTGGGGACGGTCTGGCTCGACGATGTGCAGCTCTCTGGCGCGCGCGTGGAGACGGCTCCCGCTGACCCGATTCTGGTCGCTCCCCCGGAGCATCAGGAACCCGAGCTGCCCTACCCTGGGCCCCCTGGTGGAGGCTGGCTGTCGGGCCAGCGCACGCTCAAGGAGGAAGCTTGGGGAACAGAGCCTCCCGTGGTATTTCTAGGCGACTCGCTTACGTGGGACTGGCAACAAGAGGGCCACGATGCATGGGAGCGTCACTTCAAGCCGCTGAGGGCACTCAACCTGGGGCTTGGCGGCGATCGGACCTCGCAGATTCTCTGGCGGATTCAGGACGGGGCGCTGGCGGGGCTCCATCCGAAGCTGGTGGTGCTGGGCGTGGGGATCAATAATCTCATGTGCGATACCTACCCTCCGGAGCGTGTTGTTGAGGGGATCAAGACCTGTGTCCGAGCGATAAAACGGGCTTGCCCGGGCACACGTGTTCTGGTGGTGGGGATCTTCCCCGTCCTGGATAGCGCGGTGCACCCGCTCCGTGCTCCGATCCGCCGTGTCAATGCCTTGCTCGCCCGGCAGCTCCCGGATTTCCTGGATCTGGGAAACGTCTTTTTAGAGCCGAATGGCAGCCTGAACCCGTCTTTATTTCGTGATGGCATCCATCTGACCGCGCAGGGCTACGTGCTTTACTGCCAAAAGCTCTCTCCTCGTATTCTGAGCCTCCTCAAGCCGTAACCTCAGTTATTGGCGAGTTATCCACAGGTTATCCACAGCCTGTGGATAACTTTAGGGCACTGAAATGAGCTTTTTCAGCACGGGCCAGGCATCATCCGCGTAGAAACGATGGCCCTCGCTGCCGATCACGAGCTGGCAGCGGCTCTCTGCGTTGGCGGCAGTGTAGATACGCTGGAGCTGGGAATACGTGCGCTTGACTCCGGGAAGTGGGAAGATATCGTCGTCTTTGCCCGCCACCACGACTACGGGCTTGGGCGCGAAGAGCCCCAGAATATCACCCATATCGGCGGCTTTGGCCATGCCGGGCAGGTAGTTATCGGCGCAGTGGTAGAGGGAAAGAATCGAATCGGCGAACGTGCAGAAGGCGCAAGAAGGCATCGCGAACGCGAGGCGCGAGAGAGTCGCGGCGGCGTAGATCGTGACGGTGCCACCGCCGGAGTTGCCCATCACGCCGATGCGCTTCGGATCCACATCGGGGCGTGTGAGCAAGTAGTCAATTCCCCGATCCACGTCCCAGACCCGCTCGCCTACAAGAGAGCGGCCCAGGAGCAGCGCCTGCATTGCGGCGTCGTGGCAGCCGTGGGGCGAGACTTTCTTTTGTTTCTGCTCCCGCCGCTCCCCAAACGAGCGCTGCTCAAGACACAGCGCCGCGATACCACGGCTCAGGCAGCCGATAGCAAAGTCCCGGTCGCCCTCGGTTTTAAGGGACTTGCTCTCGTCGTCGCGCTGCACCCCGAGCGAGACATGCATCCCTGTGGAGTGGCCTTGCAGGCAGATCACAAAGGTGTAGGGCGGCTTGGCGGATTTTGGAAGGCAGACATACGCCGTGACATCGCAGAACGGCTCGCTGGTAAAGGCAATTTTCTCGATCTGCCCAAGCGGATGCTCTTGTTTCCAGAGAGAGCGTACGTTTAGTGGCACGCGCTCACTCGGCATTTCCCCCAGCGCCGCCTGCACTTTCACGCGGAGCTTCTTCTGCCAGGCTTTCACATCGCCGCCCACAAACGCATGGCTCGGCTTGAGCTGACTCGTAAGAAACTGGTGGTGCTCCGACGGCGAGAGCCGCAACGCGCCGTCTCTCATGCCTTTTTCTGCTCCAACGGGAATTTCCAGACTTGGGGTGTCCAGGCAGCAGTCTTCCAGCGGTCCGTGGTGGCCCACTCGCGGACGGTCATCGTGTCGTTTTTTAGGTGAAAGTAGAGCATTGCTTGGGCATCGAAGGCGAAGTGCGCCCCGTTGTCCACATTGAAGACGGGGAGGCCCTGTGCCGCTTTTACCGTGGTACCGTCCCAGGGGAAGATATTGCGGACGTGGGTGTGACCGTAGAGAATGGCGACAATATTATAGCCCTTGATGACGTCGTAGTAGGCGCGCACATCGCAGGCATCCCACTCTTTATTGCTCGGGGGCGCGTCGGGATCGGGCAGCGTGGCGTAGCGGCCCACATCCACGTGGTGTGTTAGAACGACGGGTCTTCCGCTCTTTCCCACCCGTTTTTCCAGGTCGGCTTTAAGAAAAGCGAGGCTGTCTAAGGGGTTGTAGCGCCGCTTGCGGGTCACTTCCGGCGCGGAGCCCACCACGATTCCGAGATTTACACAGTGCACCGGCCCCCAGTCCCAGGAGTAGTGTAGGCCATTGGAGGAGACACTGATGCCCGGGCGCTTACGGTTGCGCTCGATGATCTTCTGTACCACGAGGCCATCTCCCGGTGGGCTATCGTGGTTGCCGTAGACTTCGTAGACGGGAAACCGCAGCTTGCCGTCTTTGTGGGTTAGGCCATAGTCCGCCGAAAATGCCGCCCACTCGGTGCGCTGCATGACTGGGTAGGCACCGTTGTTCTTGTCCCCGCTATCTATCAAGTCACCTGCATGGATCAGCCCTCGCGGTTCCTCGACACGCCCCCCGCCTGCGCTCGGTGGAATCGGCGTCCCTGGGAGCTTATTGAGCTGCTCAACTAGCCGACTGGTCACTTCCTGTGAGGCGGTATCTAGCTTCTCCGGGGCAGTCTTGTCGGCGAGATAGTGCGTGTCCCCGACAAGAAAAAACGCGACATCAATATCTTTCATTCTTCCCATTGTAACGTAGCCCTAGCCCGTTTGGGGCTGCGAAGCCTCGTTGCCGGTACGCTTAAAGCAGGTTCCTATCCCAAGCCGGTCTACCATTTGTGAGCGATGGCGAAGCGTGGATAGTCGCGGGCGTTGCGGCTTCCCGAGTGGGCACAGAGGTAGTGGTAGAAGAGCACGTCGCCGCGCTTGCCCTCCACCTGAATACCCTCCCCGAGATCCAGCTCGCTGAGGCTGTTATTGAGCGTGAACATCCGCGTGAAGCGCTCGGGATCGCTCTTTGCGAGTGCTTCAATTTTTTTGTGAGAACCCGGCCAGACCACGGTCGGGGCACCGTCGTGCTGACAGTCCGTGAGATAGAGCAGCGACGCCAGCCGCATCGGGCGTGGAAACGTCTGGTAGCCATCTTTTTCCAGGGCATGGTCAATGTGGGGGCCGTAGTGGCTCCATTCTCCCGGCTGAGGAAAGATATTGATCGCAAACGCCGAGCGCGGCGGCTGCCAGTCGGGCTGGGGCTCCTCACAAATCTCGTCTACAAGCTGCGCCATTTCCTCCGTGAAGATCGCGAGCACATCGGGTGAGCGATGACCCGAGCCGACGGGCTTGCCTTCCCAGGTGCTTGGATTCGTCGGATCGGCCTCTAAATTCTTCCAGATCGCTGCCTCCGCCTTTGCCGCGACGGGATCAGGGATCAGGCCAGGAACGAGGAGAAAGCCGTCGCGGTCGAATGCCGCGCGTTGCTCGGCGCTCAGAAGGCTCATTTTCTTACTACTTTCGGGCCTTGTGGGGTGTCGGCTAGCTCCCAGCCCAGCGCGGCGAGCTGGTTGCGAATGGCGTCGGAGCGGGCAAAGTCTTTCGCTTTTCGTGCGGCCTGCCGCTCGTCCACCAGGGATTGAATATCATCGGGAACCTCGACGATCACTTCTTCAGTCTTGACCGCACGCTCTTCCAGCTTCAGGCCAAGCACGGCATCGAAGTGTTTCCAGAGTCGCGGTGAGTCGTAGGAGTGGAGCAGGCCGACGGCACGTGGGACGTTCAGGTCGTCCGCAAGCGCCCCCAATACATCCACGACCGCAGCCTTAAAAGAGGCATCTTCAGTGAGTGGCTCGTCTTCCACTCGTGCCACTCGCTCGTAGAGGCGCTTGAGGGTTGACGCTGCCGTGTCTAGGTTGGCCGCATGTCCCGTCTTTGTGCTCTCGTCGTCCCAGACCCACTTCAGCTCCAGCTCGCTTCGGTAGTGCGCTTGCAGGCAGAGATAGCGATAGGCTAGTGGGTCGTAGCCGGAGTCAGTGAGAACCTTGACGGTGAGGAAGCCTCCACTACTCTTGCTCATCTTGTCGCGACCCAGGGTGAGAAACGCAGTGTGCATCCAGATATTGGCAAATGTGTGCCCCGTGCAGCACTCGGATTGGGCAATCTCGTTGGTATGGTGGATATTGATATGGTCGTTGCCACCACAGTGAATATCAAAAGTCTCCCCAAGATACTTCATACTCATCGCTGAGCACTCGATATGCCAGCCAGGATAGCCCACTCCCCACGGCGACTCCCACTTCATGATGTGATCAGGCTTGTTGGAGAACCAGAGCACAAAGTCAGCAGGGCCACGCTTGCCGCTATCTGTGGTGACGCCTTCACGAGCCGCAACCTTCAGCTCATCAAGGCGCAGACGAGCAAGTTTTCCGTAGTCGGGGAACTTACTGGTATCAAAGTAGAGTGCATCGCCTGCCGTGTAGGTGTAGCCCTTCTCCTCCAGCCTTTGATTGACAGCAATCATCTCCTGGATATGCTCCGTGGCACGCGGCAGGTAGTCGGGGCGCGTGAGATTCAGCTGGTCAATATCACTTAGAAACGCTTGAGTATAGAACTCCGCAATCGCCCAGGGGTCTTTCCCCTCGCGCCTCGACGCTTCGTCCATCTTGTCTTCCTTTTCCTCGTCATCGCTGACGAGGTGCCCCACATCCGTGATATTCATCACCCAGGTGGTTTTGAGTCCGCAAAACCGCAGCGTCCGAACCAGCAGATCCTCAAAGAGAAATGTGCGCAGGTTGCCGATATGGGCGTAGTTGTAGACCGTCGGCCCGCAGGTGTAGAGCCCAATCTGTCCGGGGATGAGTGGCGTGAGGCGCTCTTTCGTGCGGCTGAGCGTATTGTAAAGAAAAATATCCATAGTGTTATGCCGCCCCGATGAACCGGGGCGTCTTACTGTCCTCGTCCCTCGGACACAAAGGCTGCAAGCAGCCATAACCGAGTTTACTTGATATGGGCGGCACGCCCTTCGTGTCGCGAAGCGACAAAAAGACCGGGTGCCCTCTGGGCGCGTGAATGGGAGTGATTTCCTATTTTACCGCCTGCTGGTAGAAGAGTGTCTGCTGCGCCCAACCGGCATAGGGGCCGAACTTACTCTGGAACGCTGATACGGCGCTCTCATAGTTGGCAGGGGTGAGTGAGGCGTCTCGTAGCTCCGGGGAATAGTGTGTTTTGGCAATGCGCCAGATGTGCGTGTCCACCGGAACGGCGGCATCAGCATCCAGTGAGAAGAGCGCGATACAGTCGGCGATCTTGCGACCAATTCCAGGGAACTGTGTCAGCTCTGCCTCTAGCTCACTCAGCGGCTTTCCGCGTAGCGACTCCAGCCAGCCCTCAGGCTTTCCAGCTAGTTTCCGTGCGGATGCCACCACGCGCCCTGCTCGGAAGCCCAGTCCACGCTCTCGGAGCCTACTCTCGCGGAGTGTCAGAAGTTGATCGAGTGTGGGGAAGGAGCCAAACGGGTCACCCGTGGCCTCTTCACAGACGGCTTGGAGCATCTTGCGAATCCGAGCGATAGGTGCCACGGAGGCACAGAGAAAAGAGAAAAAACACTCGTGTGGCTCCTGACGCAGCAGTCGCAGGCCGGGCTGGCGATTCCACGCCGTCGCAAAGAGCGGATCACTTGCGCACCAGCGCTGGGCTTGCTGTGCCAGAGCGAAGTCATCGAGCCGTAGAAAAGAGCGTACAAACGCCTCCGTGGCTCCAGAGAATTCTAGTGTATTTTCTTGTTGGCGCAGCTGTAGAGACAGTGCACCCACAGTTCCGTTCAGCCAGCCCGCTTCGCTGCGCTGCCAGCGAAAGAGCTGACCGGAAAAAAGCGTGGCTTCAAGGTCAAGCTCATTGGGATTAATGAGAATCATAGACGCAAAAAAGCCGGGTGGACTCCACCCGGCTTAAGTAAGAAGGGGTAAAAACTTACTTTCGGCGGCGGCGAATCGCAAGAGCGATTGGTGCCAGCCCAAGGCCAAGCAACGCGAAAGTTCCAGGTTCGGGAATCATAACGGTGAAAACGCCTGCGCCAAACCGATCGGCCCCACCACCTGAGTTAATAGTTGGTAACTGAAGTGGGCCGTTTTCATAATATGATGATTCCCAAACTATGTTATTACCTAAGAAAGCAAACTCACCAACATTGATTGATGATGGGAAACCACCAGAGTTGTAGTTCATGTCATTTGTGTTAAATCCCTGTGCGACAACTGCGTAGCTACCAGAAGGAAGATGAACATCACCGTTGGGCAAGGCTTTAAAACGATACGAACCTGCATCAAGAGTCCCTGGACTACCTTGTGTAAATGTCTGCAGGGTGTCGGTGACTTGAACGCCCGCCTGGGTGAAGATTGCGACTTGCAGCGTTGTTCCTGACTGGAAACCATTTGCCCCAGAATCGAAAACTCCTATGTCGCGTAAAGTTAAACCTGCAGGTCCCGTAATACTAAAGAAAGTTCCCAAAGAACCGTTGAAATCTTGATTACCTGCAAGAGCACCTGTTGTGTTAAATGTCGGAAACGGGACTTGTGCTTTGCTTGCGCTGGACAACCCTAGCACGACTGCACTTGCCAGTACACCACTTAGGAAATTACGAGAAATTTGCATCTATTTTTACCTCTTCTTACAAACAAAACTGAGAGCGATCTTCTCTTTGGCACGCTTTTTGCATGCTCTATACGATGAAACTCTACCCGTGGAATTATACCCAATTGGGGAGGCTTCTAAACCTGTTGACAAGCAAAACTCTAACAATGATATTGTTAGAGTCCTCTGTCGCGTCCTTAACACTCTATCAATTCTCCCTCTATCTGTCAAGCGTTTTTGTGAAAGTTTAGGATTTTACGATCAAGTTAATCGGATAGTTGGAGCCTGAGAGAGGCAGGGTTCGGATGGGGACGACTTTTTTGGCACCTGGCGCGAGGCGGAAAACGGCTAGGGTCGTCTCGGTGGGCATGTTGGTGCGGGGGATCTCGGCGCGCTTGCCAGCAATTAAGAAAACGGCTCCCGCCATTCCACCAGCGGGCTCGAAGATCAGCTTGATATCCGCCGGAGCGCTTGTGGGGTTTTCTAGTGTGAGCTGGATGTCGTAGAAGACACCATAGTTGCCCTCTAGGGCTTGGGTCGGATCCGTGGCCGCAATGGGGGAGCGCCCTACGGAAAAGAACCCCCAGCGCCCTCCGACACTGTGCTTGGCTGTTAGACTGATACTGGGCTTGGGATAGACGTGGGGCGACTGGCGGTCGCTGTCGCGGAGCTGGGCCTGCATACTCTCTGTCAGGGGGGCTGCACGTAGGGTATCTGGTATTGTCGTTGGGGATCCGGGCATGTCGGCACCCACGCGCACCAGCGGGGCGGTTCCAGAGATCAGGCGAAGCTGAAATAGTCCGGAAATGGTTAGGTCATTGGGGAGCCGAATCGCCTGGAAGGCCATGCGGCTGTGTGCGGGAACCTCCACCACCATCCCTGAGTCGCTCTGGTAGGCGCTGAAAAAATCCGACGTGGCGCGATAGCCTACCCAGACCGTGTCTCGCACTGGGCCTGCGTCCGCTCCGAGTACCTGAACCTGTGCCGGGGTATCGCCGTCATTGACGAGCTCGGCGACAAACCAGAGGTTCTGCCCGGTGTTGTTCCAGTGGTGGTAAAGAAGCCTGGCTGTGCCCATACTGAGTCGTGCGACATAGAGAGTCTGAGCTGCCGTGATGCGCTCGGGATTGTTGGAGAAAAATAGGGCATTGGTCTCCGCCTTGGGGAGGCTCCGAGACACGACGGGGATCTTCAGGGTCTGGTGCACGGTGAGCATCTCAGGGCCGGAGATGCTGACGTTAATAGGAACGGCCAGCGATTTCCCGGATGCGGGAGGGGGCACGGAATCAGGGTCGGTCTCTATCTTGAAACTCGCTCCCGCGAGGGGTTGCACAGCCGCGCGTGTACTAGCTAAAACCAGCTTCGCAACTTTTTCACCACCAACACCGGTTCCCGTAAGGACAACGGGTTGGGGAGAAAGCACCGTGGCGGCATAGGGCTGCACTGCTACGGTGAGCTTATCGCTGGCACCTTCGCGGGAAATCACTAGGATATCGCGCCCCACTGACTTGCCTAGCAGTGTGATGGTGCTGTTTGACTGGTTCACACTGGCTTCAACGGGGCTGCCAAGACCACTCTGGCGCTGAACTGTCACCGGCCCACGGGCTGCTCCGGAGAACTTGAGGGTACGCTTCTCCATCCAGGGTACGATCTGCCCCGTATCGCTGACGGCGATACCAGGAATGGCCAGGGCGCGGCGCAGTGAGGAGGCCCAGTTCTCCACAAGCAGTGAGGGTTTGGCGAGGCTCAGCGCCTTCGCTTCCGCAGGACTGGCTGTGGCTAGCACCTTGCCGCTAGCGATCAGGCGCGCCTCTGTCTCAATCTCGTAGCTGACATTGACTGTCTGTTTGGCACGAACCGGCACCTTGATCTTGACCCTACGGCGTTTTTTATTGACGCGCCGTGTGACAGTACGCTCCACCATCTTGGTGACCGTGCGGACTTCGGTGCGGTGGCGTGTCTCGGATTCGATATCAACACGCACTGCACCAGGATCCAGGCCCACACGGGTGAGCTCTCTCAGGCGCTCCGCGCTCAGCCGGACACGCTCGGTGGGCACGAGACCCCCAGCCGTACTGCGGGCACGCAGGACAACCACATCGTTGACCCGTAGCTCTGTGCCTTTTACTTCAACACGGGGAGTCCAGGCAGGCTGGGCTATGCCAGGAAGGGCCATGCAGGCAGCCAAGACGATAAGACCAAGTTTTAGCATAACATTTAGTGGGGGCCAATCCGATGGAACTTCCGGTCCATCTCGTGGTGCGAGAGGGCTAGGAGGATCGGGCGACCGTGCGGACAGGTGAAGGGATTGCGCATCTGGGCGAGATCGGCGAGTAGGCGCGTCATCTCATCCATGGTCAGCGGGTCGCCTTTCTTGACTGCCATTTTACACGATGCCATGATAATTGCCGACTCATGGGCAACGAGTAAGCGTCGGGCCACACTGGTCTGGGTGAGGTCTTCGATGATTTCTTTGAGGATCTCCAGGTAGGGTTTGTCGGCGATACGGGCGGGGACGGCGCGGACCATGAATGTCTCGCCCCCAAAAGGCTCGAGAACAAATCCCGATCTCTCCAGAGCACCGAGTCGCTCCTGCACCACGCGCGCATCGGCGGGGGAGAGCTCCAGAGTCTGAGGAACCGCGAGATGCTGCGTCACGACGCCCCAGGCACTGTCGGTCGCACCGTTCATCATCTGCTCGTAGAGCACGCGCTCATGGGCGATGTGCTGGTCAATGAGCAAGAGGGCATCGTCGGTTTCGGCAATAATATAGGTATTACGCGACTGCCCCAGTACCCGAAGCCGCCCGATTCGGTAGCCGTCGAAGCCGATATAGGCGCTTGGTTGCTCGAATCCAGATTGCCCTCCTCCCGATAACGGGAGAGGATTGGGTGTGGAAGAGGGAGCGGGATCGGAGCTTCCTAGATTTACGTAGTTTGAGAGGCTGGTGCGTAGTGGTGGCGCGAGGCGGTCGCTGCCACGCTCCCCCATACCGGTCATGGCGAGCGTCGTTGGCATTGCCAGCTCCGGGAGAGACGCCTGAACCGTCACTTCTGGCACCAGCCCGCCTGTGAGTAGCGCACTCTCAACGGCACGGCTAATTGCGGCATAAACCTCGCCGTCGCGGGTGAAGCGCACTTCGGTTTTAGCGGGATGCACATTCACATCCACTAGCTCCGGGGAGATCTCCACGAAGAGCGCGACAACGGGGTGGCGCTCCGTGGTCATGAGCCTTGAGAACGCGGCATCGAAGGCGTGCTGAACCGTGCGGCTGCGTACATGGCGTCCATTGACGAAAAACGCCTGCGCACTGCGGGTTGCCTTACTGACACTGGGTTTACTGACCGAGCCGCGTACCGTGAGGCCCGGCGACTCGTAGAGCAGCGGCACCATCTCGCGGGCGACGTCGCGGCCATAGACCGTCGCAAGTGCCTGACGTGGGTCGGCGGAGCCCGGGTAGGCAATCAACTCATGGCCGTCGTGGGTGAGCCGGAAGCCAACGCGATGGTAGGCGAGAATCAGTCGGTGCAGAAAGTCCGTGGCGTGGTTCAGCTCCGTCTGGGTGGTCTTGAGAAACTTCAAGCGTGCCGGAACACAGAAAAATAAGTTCTCCACCGT
>JANNDD010000258.1:0-5177 GCA_031387365.1 Armatimonas sp.
TGCCAGGATTCTCCAGAGCGCCTCTGGGTCTTCTTGTCTAAGTCTGTCAAACTCTTCTCTGGTGAGCATTTTCGGATGGGAGTATACATCAGGTAAGCGTCTCAGGCAAGACCTAACCTGTTACATGCGCCGCTCTTCCAGAGCGGAGAATGAGGTGCAAATCCTCGCCCGCGCTCTTCTAAAGTGACAAATAATTAGATATAGCAATAAATCCGCGACCTATATCATTCAAACCTAGCTGTAAACGATAATGATCAACTTCTCCAGAAGAATTAGAGTATGGTCTAATACTTCTTTCTTGGGAATCATAACCTTGATCAAATTCAACACTGAAATCGATTGGCCCATCGAAATCCCCATACCAAACCATATCTTTATCTTCATGTATCTCATAATAATCTTCATCAATAGATATTGACGCCCAGGGAAATAATTTACCCGCAAGAGATTCAATACCATAGCCAGCATAATGAACAAACCATTCTTTCATTAATGAATCATTACCATTTTCGTCCTGAATAAAAACCGTAACAGGTGTCCTTCCCAGTGACTTATGAATCCAATCTTCTAATTCAACCAATACTTTTCCACCGGATATAATGTGGCGCATAAGAGGCTCATCTATAGATAATTTCCTCAATAATTGCTGCATAGGAGTGCCATTAAATATTCCTTTTAATATTTCTTTGGCTTCTTTTCCAAAAACATTTGTTTTAGGTATGTCAATACACCATCCTGTAGGTATTCTTCGAATTGTATCTGAGCCTATTCTTGCCCATACAGTCTCTTTTGAGTCAGGCAAGTGACCAACAAGAATAACTGGTAATGAATGATTGATCCAATAGTCTAAATGGACTAACTCTCCGCGAAAAGAGTAATGATCTCCTGTGTCACGAAAATATGACGGGCCAGTCTTTATTTGGACCGCTATCAGTTGCCCTGTTGGATGTCCTGCTGGAGAGTATTCAATGTGAGCATCAATACCAACATCGACAATTGGCTGCTCACGAAAAATCCAACCAAATTCCAGTACGATCCTTTTGGTTTCATTCACTCCGATATGTTCAGTTGTTGAGTATCTTGCCACCTCAATCTCCTATAATTAACTATTTACTTTCCCTTGAAGCCACCAGCTTATCCAAAGCCTCAGTAGTGTATACGAAGCTCCGCCCGTCGCGCTCGTGCCGCTGGACTTTGCCTTGTCGTCCATAGATCCGGAGCGTCTGGGCGTTGATCTTGAAGCCCTTTGCCTCCAGGTACTGAATCGCCTGGTCCGCCGTCAGGTACTCGCTGAAGTCCGGCTCAATCTGATTCACCTTCACCCCATGGCGCATGGCCAGCTCAGCAACGGCCAGGCGGACAATGGCGCTCCGGTTGAGCGGCAGCTTCTCACTCAGGATACGGAGGCGCTCCTGAGTCGTAGCATCAAGGCTGAGGGTGGTCACTTTCTGATTTGACATACACCAATAATATCACGTTTTATTCATGTCTTACGAAGCTGAACGATGCCCAAACTGAAGTGGGACGACACATCGGGCATGGCTTCTGGGCAGAGCGGCTCAAAGCGACGCAGGGCCTCTGGGAGCGAGAGCCACCACTTGCGGAAGGAAGTCAGCCGGACATCTTCGCTGCGTATCCAGGTGCCAGTAACAAGGGCGACCATTACGCCCCCCGGCGCGAGGCGCTCGTAGGCGGCTCGCACGTGATCGGTTTCCTCGGCATTGAACAGCGGCGGGGCCAAGAGTATCCTGTCCCATGTCCCCGGAACGTCGTCAAGGCTTTGCCCCTCCCCCAACAACGTCAAACCGCAGCTCTCATCCATCATCGTCATCACGGCTCGGGTTAGCTCGCCTTCCATCGAGAACGGGACACAGATCCTCTGCCACTCACCCAGTTCACTAAGACTCAGCATGTGCTGGATCAGAGGCTCGGGCAGGGTGTAGGCCTTGAGCTTCTCGTCCAGAAACGGCAGCGGGCGGAACATCCACGGGGCGAAGATCGCGGCATTGACCAGAGTAGCCTTTACCATCGTGCCGTTGATGTCCTGGCCGTAGAGCCGGAGCACGTGGTTGGACGCAAGGAGCGCCATACGGCCCGTACCGATACACGGATCGAGGAAGGTCTGGAGGCGCGCATCTCCGACACTGGCAAAGTTCATGCGGGCCATGATGTCGCAGAGGCCCATGGGAGTTGGATAGAAGCCCGCCGCCTTCCCAAAGCCCACATCGGCCAGGAGGTCGCCGAAGTAGTCGTAGGGCCAGAGCTGCATCGCCGTGAGCTGGAAGAGCTGGTACAGCCGATCCGATGCCCCTTTCTCGGGCTCGCGTGGCGGCTCGGTCTGCCCCTTATGCCCCAGGCCGTAGAGTAACCAGTCGAGGAAGTAGTCGAAGTACTGCGACCCGCCCCACGTGTTCCAAGCGCCATGAGACGGGATCGCATCAAGGCACTGCTCCAGCATCCTGCGGGTTTGTGGGTGGGCACTCTGCTCGAAATCGATCTCTGGTATAGGATCATCCTCGCCTATGGTTCCTAGCGCCATCTGCTGGCCCCACCACTCCCAGCGCCGCCACGTCAGATCGTCGCCCTCCAAGAGATACGGCAAGAGCCACCCATGAGGCGGCTCTCGGTGAACGCTTGGGTCAACCTTGCGTAGGAGGAAATTAGCGTTCTCCCGACGCAGGGCCACCAGATTCCTCCAGTTGGCCCCGCCTTCCCTTAGGCTGTTGCACATAGCTGCCCCCTCTCGTCGAACACTCGGAGGCGGTAGGCGCTATCAGGCCCCTCGGCCCGGGGAAGGCTCGCAATCAGGCGGGCAAGCGTCTCGGTCAGCTCGTAGGGCGAGACCTCGACGATCTCGCTGGCGATGACGCGCGGCTTCTCGTTGTCGAAGAAGGCGGCATCCAGCGAGCGGATAAAGAGCACGTCAACTCGGTAGCGCTGCGGCGGGGACAGAAACAGGTTCATTTGGCGGGTCATCTTAGAAAAGTCCTTTCTCTTTCAGGCTTACGAAGGCGATCTCGCCCCCGATGATCACGTGGTCAAGAAGCTCGATCCCAAGTAGCTCTCCGGAGTCACTGAGGCGCTTGGTGACGGCGATATCCTCGGGGCTGGGAGTTGTGTCGCCGCTCGGGTGGTTGTGCGCGACAATGATCGAGCTTGCGCCCATCATCACAGCGATCTTGAAGACCTCGCGGGGATGCACGATGCTGCTGCTCAGGTCGCCAATGCTCACGGTGTGCAGTCCGACAACTTGGTTTTTCGTATCGAGCAAGAGCATCACAAAGTGCTCGCGGTCCGCGTGGCCGACAAAGTCACGGAAGATATTGGCCGCATCGCGCGGAGAGCGAATCTTTCGCGTCTCAGCTTTCTGGCTACTCTCCCGCACCACACGGAGCGAGTAGATAGGAACGCGGCAAGGGCGAGGGGCAGCGGCTGGCGGAAGCGCGAGCTCAAGACGGGGATGTTCAACGGTGTAAGTCATTTCAAACTCCTGCGGCTAGGAGTGCTGCACTCCGTAGCCTTAAAAACAACTTCACCCGCCGAGCATTGCTCTGGCGGGTGAAAAGATTCGATATGATCGGGGCGCTTATCGCTGCGCCTCCTGGCACTGGGGCGCTGCGCCCCTTGGCTCCGGCTCGGCAGGAAGAGGAATCTTCGGCGGCTCTTCGAGCGGAACTTCAGGCTCTGGTAGGAGACTGGAGAGAACCTTCGCGGCTATCTCGCACTCGGTGGCGTACCAGGTGCTCTTCACGGAAGTCCACTTGCTCGCCGCATCGCGCCAGAAGTCTCGGTGGTACTGAGTGTCGCTGCGTGGGTCGCTCTCCGGCTTTCTTGGTGGCGTATTCTTCAGCGGCCTCGGCAGGCTCTTCGGATCAATACCCTTATCTGCCTCTGGCTCCTCGGTCATCTTAGCCACGAAGTCCAGCTCGTCGAACATCGCGCTCTGATGCTGCTTTGCGGCGAGCTCGGAGACAACGAGACGGAACCAGGAAGCGGAGGGGCGCTCTTTTCCTCCAAAGGTCTGGAGCGCAATGAGCTGGTTGCACTCAGAGAGTCCCGCGTCGGCGAGCATTTCCGCGTAGGAGAGAGGAAGCTGGCCACTACGAACGAGCGTTTGCACCGTGGTCATGAGTCGGCAGAGCTTCAATCTTGATCTTACGCGGCTCCCCGAGACTCCGGCATGTTTCCCGATCTCTTCCTCGCTCCATCCGAGAGTGCGGTGACGGATCTCGAAGGCCCTCGCCTCGTCCATCGGGTCAAGGTCAACTCTTGCGGTGTTCTCCGCGAGCATCAGGGCGGAAGCGTCCTCATCACTGACATCGAGAACAAATGCGGGGACTTTCTCCCACTTCAGAAGCTGGATGGCTCGGAAGCGCCGCTCCCCCGCGATAATTTCAAAGAGCTTGTCTTTGGCGCGGACGCTGATCGGTTGGAGCAGACCATGCTGCTCGATACTACTGGCAAGATCCCGAAGGGCTTCGGGCTTGAAAACGGTGCGATCGTTGGAGCCTGCCACAATCTTAGTGATGGGAAGCTGCACGACCTTACTGATTGGAGCTGCTGGTACAGCCCGTGTAGGTGCTTGCATTTTGGTTCTTTCTTGCGGTAAACTCTTGTTTGCTGCTTAGGTTCTTCGCAGCCGCCGGGGGGAGCTGGTATCTCCGCCCCGAACCAAGAAACCCTGCCTTTCGGACTCGTCTGAGAGGTAGGGTTTTTTGTTTCCACATCTATATTCTATCATCTTATATTTATGATTGCCATCAGCGGCGACTAGAAAATCCAGACGCGACGGCCTCATTCCGCGCGGAAAGTTTAGGGATCGCATGGAAGATATGGGCAAACAAGGAGGCGTCTGGCAACCAAAGACAGGGCGGCGTACCAAGCTTACGAGCGAGCTGATCCACGAGATCTCGGCGCGACTCGCGGCGGGGCTTTACTTCGAAACGGCTTGCCGACTGTGTGGCATCGAGCCGCGTACCGGCTACCTCTGGATGCAGTCGGGGCGGGCTATCTCCCAAGACCTCCCCGAAGACATCAACCTCCCAGACGACCCACAGCAGGCGCTCTTTTTTCAGTTTTTTCAGGCAGTAGAGAGCGCGAAGGCGGAGGCGGAAGCCCGCTCGGTGCTGGGAATACGGGACGCGGCAAAGACCGACTGGAGAGCACACGCCTGGTAC
>JANNDD010000331.1:0-5122 GCA_031387365.1 Armatimonas sp.
CAGTAGCCCGGCACGGGCTTTTGCGGCGCGGAGCGCCACTGCAGACGCCGATTTCAATCGGCGGATGACGCGGTATTATAGAGGCTATGGCAAAGGCAGCAAACGAGACGCAAGACAGTAGCAATAAGGCGCTAAAAACGCTCCTGTGGACGGGGCTGGCCGTTGGCGCGGTGGCGGCGATCAATGCGGCGATCTTCCACCGGACCCCACCACTCATGTACCGGCAAAAAGGTGGGCAGGCCAAGTGGCTCCCGCTCCCCGACGGTGATATTGCTTATGAAGTAGGCGGCGAGGGCAAGCCGCTGCTGCTCCTGCACGCCATTGGGGCGGGCTGCTCCGCGTTTGAGTGGCGCCATGTCTTTGGGCCGCTCTCGACAACGCGCCAAGTTTTCGCGCCCGATCTGCTGGGCTTTGGCAAGTCCGACAAGCCAAAAATCACCTACACTGCCGAGACCTACTTAGATCTCCTCGCGGACTTTATCGAGCAGGCCATCGGGCAAAAAACCGATATTATCGCCTCATCGCTCTCTGCTGCGTTTGCTGTCGCGCTGGCGAATCGTCGCCCCGATCTGGTGGACAAGCTGATCCTCGTCTGCCCAACCGGCTTGCAAGCACTAAGTGCGCCACTCCAGCCCTCAGGAAAGCTCCTTGCCACTGCGCTCTCCTTGCCCGTGCTGGGTGCCAGCCTCTACAACCTGATCACCAGCCGAATGGGTCTGCGCCAGTACTTAAAAATGCGCGTCTACGCCACGCCGGAGCCCGTCAATGATGCGCTCGTCACCCACTTCCACCGCGCCGCGCACCAGCCCGGCGGCGACCGGGTGCTTCCCTATTTTCTGGGTGGTTACCTGAACTGTAACATCGCCGAAGCCCTCACCGCGCTCCCCGAAGCCCCGAAACTCCTCTGGGGTGCTGCTGCCAGCGAGACTCCGATTGCACAGTCTGAAGCGTTCCTCGACGTCCGCCCCGATGCCCAGCTTGTCGTGCTCAACAATGTTGGTGGCCTGCCTCACGACGAAGCCCCGGAAGTTTTTTTAGAGATCGTCAAGGGGTGGGTGTAGCCTCCCTCGGCTCGCCACTCCCTCCGGCTTCGCGAAGGAAGGGGGATTTCTATTGCCAGAAGCCTCCGGTGATGGAGACAAGATTGGTGGTGATGGCGCGGCGTCTTCCGGTGGCGAGGGTGATAATCTCCAGTGCTCCACAGCGCTCCCCGCCACGCTTGTACCTCCCGATCCATTCTTCCTCAGCAGTAGCGATGTGCTTGCCATCGGGGCTAATGCCGACCAATCGTCCCCATGAGAGAGGTTTCCAGGTGCGCTGTTTCACATCCACAAGAACACAGGTGTAATGCTGACCATCTGACATGTCCCCCACAGTCTCTACCATGCAATGATTAGGCTTGCCAGGGATCGGGTGCCACCAGCGGCGGCGTGTATCAAACCGGGGAAGTCCCGTCCACCAATCTTGTTCTTTGAGGGGCTTGAGCATCAATGCCTCAAGATTTGTCGAGCCAGGACGGACACGGAGGAGGGGGAACTGGCCCTGGAACTCCTGCTTGCTATCCCCTATCAGGGTGCCATCGGGGAGCCAGTTACAGTTATACAAAACCGGCGCAGGTGCCTCTTTGCCCGTGGCAAGCTCCAGAATTGTCGCGCGCTTCGCATAGTCAAGCAGATAGAGTCGCTTGCTATCCGACGACCACGCACAATTGATGATGTCCTCGGGGAACTCTCGCCTTTTCCCTGTCTGGCGATCATAGAGCTGGCTAGTGTTAGCCACAAAGCGTCCATCGGGGGAGAGATCACCGGAAAGGAACCCTTTCAACTCTGTACAGCGCTTCAGCGTGCCGTCGCGCAGGGACAAATAATCGAGCACATTCTCACTCGCAAAACGCCTCCCACGCTCCAGATAGATGCCTTTTCGATCCGTGCCCAGAGGTGTCATCAGCGCATCCTGCTTGCTATCGGTCAGCGCCTTAAGCCCCGTACCATTGGAGCGAATCCGCCAGAGCCGGTACGGCCCAAGCGCATCAAGTGTCCCCGTGTTCGTCTTACTGCGACGATAAAACTGCCCTGTGAAATAGAGATAGCTTGTGGCGGAATCCATATGCCATTCTACAAGAAAAAGCCCGCCCCAGAGCACAACACTCCAGAGCGGGCTTTCTCATTCCCCAGGCCCATTCATGGGTCTTGCCACAACAGCGGGCCCATTTATGCGCCCGTTCTCATACGCCCGATGAAACGCCGCACGAACCCCGTGATATTACCGATGCGTCACGCGTTTTTTCAGCCGTGCAATGCCCTCACCGATATCATCGAAGACCGTGTAGACACACGGAATGACGAGCAGCGTGAGGAGCGCCGAGAGGCAGAGACCGCCCACGACGACGATACCCAGAGGCTGCCGAAACTCCGAGCCACGGCCCAGTGCCAGAGCAATGGGCATGGCCCCGAGGATCTGCGCCAGCGTGGTCATGATGATCGGGCGCAGACGGGTCGGGCCCGCGGCGCGGATAGCATCCTCCCGACGGTAGCCGCGCTCACGGAGCGTGTTGGTGTAGTCCACCAACAGAATGGCGTTCTTACTCACCAGCCCCATCAGCATGATCACCCCAATCATCGCGATAATGGAGAGGGGCTTGCCCGTGATAATCAGCCCCAGAAGGCCGCCCACAAGCGCTTGCGGGATCGAGAGCATGATGATCAGTGGGTAGAGGAAGTTGTTGAAGAGCGCGGCCATCAGCATGTAGACGAGGGTGATCGCCAGGAAGAGCGCAGTCGCCATGTAGACCCCTTCCTCCGCCAGCGTGTTTGCCTCACCGCCCCACTTGTACTTTGCCTTCCCGAAGCTCAGCTTCTGGATCACGGGATCAATTTTCTGCTGCATATTACCGATCACCAGACCGGGCGCAAGATAGGCACTCACCGTGATCTGGCGCTGGCGGTTCTTACGATCAATCTTGGTGGGGCCACGCCCCTCTAGAGTCTGGGCCACATCGCTGATACGGATCGGCTGGCCGTTCTTGGTGGCCACAATCACGCTGCCCACATCCGCCACCGACGCGCGATTGAGCTGATTGTACTGCACCCGAATATCGTACTGCTCACCATTCTCGCGGAACTTCGTCTCGATATTTCCCTCAATTGCATCGCGCAGTGCTTGGGCGACTTGCTGCACAGAGAGGCCAAACTGCGCCACCCGCTCACGGTTCAGCACCACCTGCACCTCGGGCTTGGTAGCCTTGTAGCTAATATCGGGCGTCAGAATCCCGTCGGTCTTGGCAAGAATATCGCGCACTTTTCGGGCATTGACCACATTCTCCTGCATGTCCGGGCCGACAATCTCGATCTGAACAGGCGCGGCGCTCCCATTGAAGCCGGAGACCTCCGCCGTCTTGATGTCCGCACCGGGAATGTCTTTGACGCGGGCACGGAGCACCTCCGCGATATCCACATCGCTCCGGGTACGCAGCCCCGAGTGATCTTTCCAGGCCTGGAGCCTATCCAAAGTTCCCATCGCATCGGCTAGCGTGATGCGCACCTGGGCGAAGTTCGTGCCGTTGTTACTGGTCGAGCCAAATCCCCCACTGGCCGTGGAGCCCGCGGAGCTCTCAATGTACCTCACCTCTGGGATATCGCGTACTTTGCTCTCGATCTGCTTGAGGATATTGCTGGTCGCATCAAGGCTCGCTCCGGCGGGCAGCTCGACGGTAAGTGCGACCTGGCCCTGGTCTTGCCCCGGCGCGAACCGGAAGCCCAGCGGCTTGCCCACTTGCCCGGCAAGCACGGTAACAATAACTGTCGCGATAGCACCAATCGCCGTCGTGACAATCGGCTCCAGCGTGAAGCGCTTGCGCAGCTTGGAAACACCCACCAGTACCGCGCCGACAACAAGCTGAGCAGTGGCTAGAGGCATTGCCATGGTGATAGCCTTCGCCCCACTTCCTGCGGCGGCCATCCACAAGATCACCAGTACGAGCGCCATGTTTCCGATAAAGACCACCGAGCCACGGTGGTGCAGCGCCCAGGTCAGCGACCGCTCGTAGGATTTTTCAAGCCTGCCGTAGAAGCGGTTCAGTGCGCCGAAGAACCCGGTGTGGGGCTCGGCATACTCGCCCTTGCGGTACCAGCGCGATGCCAGCATCGGGGCGAGGGTGAAGCTCATGAGTAGGGAGAAGAGAGTCGCAATCGCCACGGTTAAACCAAAACTGCGGAAGAACTGCCCCACAATCCCGCCCATAAACGCCACCGGCACAAACACCACCACATCCACGAGGGTGATGGTCACGGCGGCCATCCCGATCTCACTGCGCCCGTTGCGTGCGGCTTCCTCAGGTGTCTCCCCCTGCGCAAGGTGCCGGTAGATATTCTCCATCACCACGATAGAGTCGTCTACCAAAATTCCCACCGCCAGAGACAGACCGAGTAGTGTCATCGAGTTGAGCGTGAAGCCTAGGCCGTACATCACCAAGAAAGTCGCAATAATTGAGGTCGGGATCGAGAGAGCGACAATCAGCGTGCCACGGAAGTTGTGCAAAAAGAAAAAGACAATCGTCACCGCCAGCAGGGCCCCAATCACCAGGGTCATCTCGACATCTTTGAGATTCTCCTCCGTGGTCTTAGACTTATCCTGGGTCGTGGTGAACGCGATATCGTCGGGAAGGAGCTTGGCAAGAGTCAGCATCTGCTTGCGGACGCCTTTGACAATATCTACCGTATTGCCCTCGCTCGTCTTTTGAATGCCGATGGAGACCGTATCGGTGGAGTCCGGCAGAGGGCCCGGCCCCGAGCGCTGGGAGAGCGCGGCGTTCTCGGTGCGCTCCGCGATCGTGTCCTCTACAACACCTAAATCGGTTAGAGCAATCGTGCGATCCGCAGAGCCACTCTTACCGCCAAAGCTTAGGCGCAGCCCGCTCAGCTCGTCTGCGCTAGCAAACTCACCAATCACGCGCACGGAGTAGTCACGGTTACCCTCCGTCACACGCCCTGAGGGGACGTTGAGGTTCTGGGCTTTGATCGCGGAGGCGACCTCGGTAACCGTCAGGCCGTAGGCATCTAAGCGGTTCTTATTCAGGCTCACACGCAGCTCACGCCGGTCGCCGCCCGTCACAATCACCGACGAT
>JANNDD010000381.1:0-7707 GCA_031387365.1 Armatimonas sp.
TTTCGTCGCTGACGCTCTTTTAGATCACGGCCTTTTTGCTGCCCAATCACCATCACGCTCTGCCCAACCAAGCGTGCGAAACCACCCACTAAAGCGCCATCATCGCCAAAGAGCCTATCACCGTGTAGCTCGACAAAGTCATCGCAGAGCGCGTTGATATAGTCGAGCGCGTAGGGGCGCTGGGCATGGCGTGCCAGTAGGACATTGTCCCAGGGCGTTAGTTTAGCAAAAAAGCGTTCCACGTAGCTATCTCGTTGCGTACGCAACTTCTGCGCCTCAGCCGAGGCCGTCGTATTTGCCGTCCGCTGAGCCGCTTGATCCAGCTTCGCTATATTGTCGTCAAGTTCAGCAAGAAATTGCTCAAACTCTTGGATACTCATGTTTTCCAATTCGTTTCAGGACCCTAAAAAAGCAAGCGTCTTTGCCAGCGTCGTTGTTAAATCTTTACGAGCGATGATCTTGTCGAGCTGCCCGTGCTCCTGCATAAACTCGGCGGTGCGGTAGTTGGCAGGCGGCTTGACACTCTGCGCTTGCGCCGCGACCCGCTCTCCCGAAAGCCCGACGGTCGCGCCCGGTTCGGCATAGATCACGTCCCCGAGGCTGGCATAGGAAGCCACGGCTCCGCCCGTTGAGGGATTGGTGAGCACGACAATATAGGGCACTTTCGCGCGGTCGAGCTGCGCCACGGAAAGGCTAGTCTTGGCCATCTGCATCAGACTGGTGAGGCCCTCCTGCATTCGTGCGCCCCCCGAGGCGCAGAATGTGATGAGGGCACTCTTTTCATCAAGAGCACGGTCGGCGGCGCGGGCGAACTTCTCGCCAAAGACGCTTCCCATCGTGCCCGCGAGTCGTCCCCACTCAAAATCGGAGATCGCCAAGACACAGGGTTGGCCACTCAGAGTTGCTATGCCGGTCACCAGGCCATCGGTGCGGGGATTGTCTCCATCTTCTCCCGCGATTAGCTTGTCCGCATAGCCGGGGAACTGTAGGAAATCCTCGCTACGAAGCTCGCGCCGTCCAAACTCGACAAAGCTTCCTTCGTCGGCGGTGATGGCGATGCGCTCATCGGCCGTGAGGCGATGGTGGTGACCGCACTTAATACAAACCTTGAAATCACGTTCAAAGTCCTTGGTGTAGAGAATCGCTCCGCACGTGGTGCACTTAGTGAAAGCTCCCTCCGGTGCAACGGCAGGGGCGGGGCGGCGAAACCAGTCAGGCATAAAATTGCATACCTTGATATAATCCTGGACACGTATGTCGCTTCAAGAACTCCGGCGTCAGATTGACGCCCTCGATGCCCAGATTCTCGACCTTCTCTCCCAGCGGGCGCATGTCGTCCAGGAAGTCGGTCACTCTAAAACACGCACTCAGACCAAGTTTTTCTCGCCTGAGCGTGAGCGCCAGATCTTCGAGCGTCTCGAAGAGGCCAACCAGGGACCGCTTCCGCCCACGGCGGTTCGTGCGATCTTCCGGGAGATCCTCTCTGGGATGCGGGCACTGGAGGCGCAGATCCGTGTCGCGCACCTTGGCCCAGCGGGGACATTTTCCCACCAAGCGGCACTCGACAAGTTCGGCACTTCCTCCGAGCTAAAGGCCGCTGACACTATACCCGATGTTTTTGCACTCGTCGAACGCGGCGAGGCAGACTATGGGGTTGTCCCCGTGGAGAACAGCACCGAGGGGATCGTCCCCTACACGCTAGACATGTTCCACGAGAAAGGCACGCGCCTCAAGATCTGCGCGGAGGTCTATGTTCCCGTGGTGCACAATCTGGCGAGCAAGGCCGAGACACTCTCGGAGATCCAGCGACTCTATGCCCATCCGCAGGCCTATGCCCAGAGCCGCAACTGGATTCGCGATAATCTAGGGACAAGCATCGAGGTTATTGACGCCACATCAAACTCCAAAGCCGCCACCCTCGCCGCCGCCGACCCGACCAGCGCTGCGATTACTACGAGCATTGCCAGCGAGCTCTACGGCATCCCGCTACTCGCACAGCACATCGAGGACTCGCCGCACAACCGCACGCGCTTTCTGGTGATTGGGGAGAATACCCCCCAGCCGTCGGGCAAGGATAAGACTAGCATCTTCTTCTCCGTGCAGCACCGGGCCGGATCACTCATGCGCGCCATGGCCGCCTTCGATGCCCACGACATCAACCTCACGATGATCGAGAGCCGTCCCACTAAGCAGCTTCCGTGGGAGTACGTCTTTTTTATAGATATCCAGGGCCACCACAAAGAGGCACAGGTCAGCCGTGCCCTAAAGCTCTTAGAGGAACACAGCCTCTTCGTCACGATTCTGGGCTCTTACCCCGAGGCGAACTGACCCCGCCGGTTAGAGCGGCGGGACTATCGAGCCTTCGGCTACAAAGGCCGTTCCGGCCATCAGTGTCTTAAGCTCCCAAAATAAAAAAATCTCCCCGGTAGCATGCATACCGGGGAGATTTTTGGCTAGTTAAGCCAGAGGCTTGCGAGCCTAGTGCTTGCGGCGGCGGATTGCCAGTCCCGCGATTCCCAGGCCTGCCAGAACGAGTGTTCCTGGCTCGGGTGCAGTGCTAACGGAAGGAGCTGTAGTGATTACATTGGCATTCGTGTTAGCCGAAACACCTCCACCGAGTACTGCTGCCCCTCCATTGGTAATAATATCCCCTGTTGTACCCGCCATACGCAGGAGAAAAATGGAGCCGTTTTGGTTTTGAGTGAGCGCAGCCGTGGTACCGAAGGTTACGCTTGATCCTTGATCACCTGCATTAGAACGCTGATCCGTATCTGGAGTTGATGTAATCGCGTTCGTCATTACGCCAGCACCATCAAGATCTGTATCACTCGTAGCACCAAATGTTAGCGTACGTCCACCAAAACCAGCAACGGAAAAGTTAGCGACAGCCGCATTACCCGTAGCCGTCTGGAGCTGGTACGCAAAGATCAGCTCAGTGCCATTACTGAAGGCAGCGGACATGAGGTTGCCGGAGATATTAAGCCCCCCATTAACCCCTGTATACGTAGCAGTCTGTGTTGCCCCAAACTGAGAAAATCCCCCAGGGATTCCTCCAGTAGTAGTCAACAATGAGTAGTTATTTAGACTTCCTACAGGAAGCGCACCAAAGGTGACTTGGGCCTGAGCTGAGGTTGCTCCCAAAATCGCTCCGACTGCCAGGATACCGGGCACGACCTTCTTTAGATTTGTTCGATTTAAAACCATGGTTTATGTTTCCTTTTCTCTAGCGCTATTTAGAGAGGGCGAGCATTTGAGAGATTTAAGTAACTCACCCGGGTTGATTATTGGAAACAACCGAAGCATTCCATACCTAGTGAACGGCTTTTTCTTTACAAAAAGTGAAAAAACACAGCAGATTTCTCTAGGCTCAATGAGCCCAAATGGCCAGAACACTGGTAAACGTACCTAATAAAAATGCCCCCCTCGCCCGGCAGGGTGAGGGGGGCATTTGCATGGCCTAGACTCTCTTACACACGCATGACGGAGGTCAGGATCACTGGGCGGCGACCCGTGCGCTTCTCGATGAACTTCTTGAGAGCCATCCGTATATCGCCCTGAAGCGCTTCCGGCTCGCGGGGGGATTCTTCCTCGTTGTCTTCGTCTTCCAGAAGCTTCTCCACCACCGTGGCAGCCTCGGCGAGAAGCTCATCGGCGCTGTCCATGTAGAAACAGCCGCGTGAGAGAAACTCAGGGCCACCGATCAGCTCGCCGCTCTCGGAGTCGAGAACGACCACGACATTGAGGAAGCCGTCGTTGGCGAGGAACTGCCGATCGCGCAGAACCAGCTCGTGAATCTCCTGGCCCGTGTCGCCATCAATGAGCACCGCGCCCGAGGGGATTCGATCCACGATCTCACCTTTACTCGTGTCTAGCTCCAGCACATCGCCCAGCTCCAGCACGAAGACATCCTCCGGAAGCCAGCCCATGTCCTGAGCGTGCCGGGCGTAGAGGGCGAGCATCCGGCGCTCGCCGTGCACGGGAATGACATACTGCGGGTTGGTGATATTCAGAACCAGCTTTAGCTCCTCGGAGTAGCCGTGCCCACTGACGTGCACGGGCATGAGGGCATCGTAGATCACATTGGCCCCTAGAGCGAAGAGCTTGTTGACCACCCGCCAGACCGCAGACTCGTTGCCAGGAATCGGCGACGATGACAGTACAATCGTATCGCCTTTCTGGATGGTCACTTGCCGGTGGTCGCCCGCCGCCATTCGTGAGAGGCCTGCGAGCGGCTCGCCCTGGCTGCCGGTGGTGAGAATGGTAATCTGATTGGCCTTACAGTTACTGATATCATCGGCGCGCATCCGGATTCCCTCCGGCACCGAGAGATAGCCCAGCGCAGCGGCCATGTCCATATTCTGGGCCATGGAGCGCCCCAGTGCGGCGACTTTACGACCGTACTTCTTGCTGGAGTCTACTGCCATCTGCATCCGGTGGATTTGGCTGGCGAAGCTGGCGATAATCACCCGACCCGGTGCCTCGCTGATCACCCGGTCAAATGCCTGGCCCACAATACGCTCTGAGGGGACATAGCCGCTCCGCTCGACATTGGTAGTGTCAGAGACAATAGCGAGCACCCCCTCTTCGGCGATTCGGGAGAGCTTGGGGATATCAAAGAGCAAGCCATCCACCGGAGTCTGGTCCAGTTTGAAGTCTCCGGTATGGAGCACGATGCCCGCATGGGTGCGGATCGCCAGACCAAAGGAGTCCGGGATCGAGTGAGCCACGCGCACAGGCTCAACCACGAAGTGCCCGAGCTGCAAAACATCATCCGGGCCGTACTCAATGAGCTTGACTTTATCGAGCAGCCGCTTCTCTCCCAGCCGGTTCTTTGCCAGCCCCAGCGCCAGCGCCGGGCCATAAACGGGCACCGAGTTACCGAGCTGTGGCAGCACAAATGAGAGCGCCCCAATATGGTCTTCGTGGCCGTGGGTGATGACAATTCCCTGAATGGCGGCTTTGTTTTCAACCAGCCAGCGCACATCAGGCAAAACCAGATCCACTCCAAACATCTTCTCATCGGGGAACTTCAGCCCACAGTCCACAATCAGAAGCTGATCGAGAACATGATAGACATAGAGATTTTTACCGATCTCACCAACTCCCCCAAGGGGGATAAAACGCAGCTTGCCGGGAGGCAGAGTTTCCAAAAAGCGACTCCTTAAGTCATAAAATAACTAATTGCAGTATACCGCCTCTAAAGATTTTTGCTTTTCCTCCGAAAATTGCCGGGGAAATGAACCATTATGAAACTTTTACTGCGCCTTCTTGATCTTCTACAGCCAACGGAACTACCTAGCACACCAAGCCTAGCCCATCTTCCTCTGACGACCACGGGCACCTACCGTCCTCACTAGCCTCAGTAATCACCCCTGATTTAGAGAGACTTTGGAGAGATATTTCCGTGCCAATGCCACGTCTTCCGGGTGATCCACGTCGGCCCCGACTCCAGCATGGTTCGAGACAATCGCGCGGGCGCTCGCTCCACCGAGCAGGCGGCTGACAGCGGCTTCAAGCTGCGGCAGCGTGAGCAGCGAGGGCGCGACACGAGAGGCGAGTAGTCGCAGGATCGTACTGGGGCCGAGCAGTGCGGCGAGTCCGGGGACATTCTTGCGGAGCGCGTAGGCGTGGCGGACGGCGGCCTCGCGGGTTCGCAAAAACTCCGGGTTTAGGATGACAAGATTCCCCCCCGTGAACTCTCCCTCAGATAGTTTCAGTGTCGTGCGGCGCATCTCCGGAAACGCCTCGTAGCAAATTTGGGCGGGAATAATCGAGTACACAAAGTCCGTACTCTCCGGAGCATCGGCAAGTAGATCCGTCACAGCCTGAGCGGTAAGAAAAGGAATGTCGGCGGTCGCGACTAAGAAACGCGTCTCGGCGGAATTCAGAGCCGATACGCCATTGAGAAGTGTGTCTACCATCGAGTCTCCCCCGGGCACGGGCGTGCAACCCGGCAGAAGCGGGACATCGCCCGCGAGCAAAATCCGACTAATTCCAGGGGTCGCCTGCAAGGTCTCCACGACATGCTGGTACATGGGCTTGCCGTTTAGCTCCAGCAGCGCTCTATTACGCACTCCCGGCGGGAGCAGCGGCTCCCAGGAGGCAGCATGTTTGTCTTTCACAACTCCCCCCGCCAGCACGAGGGCAGCGATATTCGGGGTACTCATAGGCTCTCCACCAGCTTCAGCCAGGCAACTTTTCCGGCGAGCTTTTTCACCAGCTCCAGCGCGTGCGCCCGATCGCGCGCTAGCCCAAACACAGACGAGCCCGAGCCACAGAGCAGCGCCTGTAGCGCCCCAGCATCGGTGAGGGCGGCGTGAACGGCGGCGACTTCGGGATACGCAGGCAAGACGGCGGCCTCAAAGTCGTTTTTACCTCCCCCGGCTTCGTACCACTCAGCCACCCCCTCCGGCAAGCGAAGGTGGGCAAGCAGGCGCTCCGTGGCACTTCCCGGCGTGCGGTTTGCAAGCGCGTCGAGAAGCGCATACGCGGGCCCCGTAGGAACGCCGATTGCGGGGCGAGCCAGCACGCCGTAGAGCTTGGGAAGTGCCAGAGCAATCGGTTCGATGATCTCGCCGCGTCCGCGCATTCGCACAAGCCCTCCTCCCCCAGCCCCCGGGTACCCTTTGGGTGCCGATAACGGGAGGAGGGGAGCAAGAAACAGTGCCACATCGGAGCCGAGCTGTGCGGCGAGCGGCAAAAGTGCCGCGGGGGGGCTGCCGAGCGCTTCCCCTAAGGCTTTGAGCACCGTGGCGGCATTGCTGCTGCCCGCCCCCAGCCCCGCCTGTACCGGCAGGCGCTTGGCGAGCGTGATCCAGACCTGAATCTCTTGCCCCGGCGCGAGTGTGTCCAGGGCGAGCTGCGCGGCTTGGTGTGCCAGGTTCTCAGCCCCCTTGGGCATGGGTTCGACGGCAACCGCGTCCGGGCGACGGTCTTTTAAAATCAGTTTCACGAGGCGCGGCCCCGGCTTAACCGTGACCGTGAGCTCATCGCGGGGTGAGAGAAGCACGACCAGCGAGTCTATTTCGTGAAAGCCATCAGGGCGTACGAGTCCCACATCCAGAGTCAGATTCAGCTTGCACGGTGAGGCCAGAGTCGCCTTGTACGGCATCATTTTTTGGGCGTACCTCGACGCAGTACCACCGAGGGGATCGTCCCCGAGACAGCCTTAATGCGCTTGTAGCCGGGCACAGCCACCTTGAAGGGCACTGGCTTCGACGGGTCCAGTGGGCGGACATCGAGCATCACTTTTCCTGCGGGGCCACTCACGGCGTAGGTATCCGGCGCAAGAGGCACCCAGGCGGGGAGCTTGACACGCAGCTCGGTCTGGAGGAAGATTGCATTGCGAAGCGCATTCACCAAGGCTCCCGGTGTCGTGTTTTCCAGGTGGTACAGCGCGAACCCAAGCACTTTCGAGCCAAAAACGTCGTCGGTGTCTAGTGCCATCCCAATGTAGTAGTCCATGCCTTCCGTGTTAAGCTGGCTAAGCCGCTTATCGGCAGGTCCGGCGGCATTGTAGCGCGCCATGAGGGGAGCAAGTTGCCGATCGTAGTAGAGCTGCAAGCCCTCGCGCTCGCAGAAGTCATCGGTCTTGCGCGGCAGTGCCAGCGCGTCCTCACGGAGCCATTTTAGAAATAAGCGCTCGCCTAAAAACCCCGCCGCATCGTTCTCCGGGTCTTTGTAGCCACGTGCGGCCAGGAGAACCAG
>JANNDD010000373.1:0-7287 GCA_031387365.1 Armatimonas sp.
AAAAGGCCGCAGCGTCGAAAACGAAGCTCTCTACACGATCCCGCTTCCGCGCAACGATCTCAAGGTCACGATCCAAGGGGAGCCTATCCCAATTCCCTTTGGCTTCGGCGGCTGGGCCAGCTTCAAACGCACGCGCGACGGTAAGCAGCTCATGGTGATGAGTGACACGGTTCTTCTGCAACACGAAGTGGCGGGCGTGATGGACGCAGCCATTGCCAACAACCTGGAGATTGCGGCAGTGCACAACCACTTCTTCTACGAGGAGCCGCGTGTCTTCTACATGCACCTCCACGGCATGGGCACCGATGCGGGGGAGCTGGCTCGGCGCTACCTGGCTGCGATTCTGCCCTCACCCCTGCACCCTGTCAACCAGCCCAAACCAAACCCGGGCGCAACGCCACCCGTCCCGGCTTTTGACATACCCGCCCTCGACGCGCTGGTGGGCTACAAAGCAACTCCCAACGGGGCGACCATCAAGTACACGGTGGGCCGTGCGGATCTCACCATCGTGGATATGAATGTCGAGATGACAGCAGCAATCGGCCTGAACTCCTGGGCATCCTTCGCAGGAACCATGGAGAAGGCGCACATCGCCGGAGACATTGCCATGCTGGAGCGTGAGGTTAACTTCGTGATTCCTGTTCTTCGTAAGGCAGGGCTAGAAGTTGTCGCGCTGCACCATCACATGCTGTTTGAGAGCCCCAAAATGATCTTTCTGCACTACTTTGGCACAGGTCCCGCGATACAACTTGCGGAGGGCTTCAAGGCGGCGCTGAGTATTCTAGGCAAGAAACCAGGTCGTCAACCAATGAAACATAGATAAAACAACCTTGATGTGCTAAATCTGTCATTTGGGAGATGTACCGGATAACTCTGTCCGATTAGATAAGCCTGTACACCCAGGAGCCGGAAGTGCTGCGGGGTGGCAGGAGATGCGAAATGACAGAATGGACAAAAACCCTGGGGGAGCTGGTTGTGGAGAACCCCGCACGCTCTCGCGTTCTTGAAAAGTTCGAGCTGGATTACTGCTGTGGCGGAAAAGCGACTCTGCGGGATGCCTGCACGCGAAAAGAGCTTTGTATTGAGACCGTTCTGAGTGAGATCCATGCCTGTGATCAATCAAAAAATCAGAGCGAGCTCGATCCCACAAAAATGACCCTCACCGAGCTGGCAAATCATATCGAGCAGACACACCACGCGTACTTGCACACGGAGCTCCCCCGCTTAAGTAATCTCTTGGACAAAGTGGTCACTGCCCACGGAAATCATGTCCCCTATCTCACCGAGCTTCAGGCTCTCTTTACGGATTTCCGGGTAGATCTGGAGCACCACATGGCCAAGGAGGAGATGATGCTCTTTCCCTGGATTCGGCGCAACGAGGCGGCCCCTAGCACCGAGGCACACACCTCCAGTCTAGCCGAACCCATTGCAGCGATGGAAGCGGAGCATGAGGCGGCGGGTGATGCGCTGTAGCAGTTCCGTGCCCTCACCAGCGGCTACATCACACCGCCACAAGCCTGCGGGACATTCCGAGCGCTTCTGGATGGCCTCGCAACTCTGGAGCGGGACATGCACCAGCACGTCCATTTGGAGAACCATCTGCTCTTCCCGCGTGCCCTTGCCGGGCAAGGGGTAAAGTATCGTGGATAAGCTGATGGTCGCTGCACTGCGCGACTTCACCCACTCCGCAAGATTCGGGTTCAGATGGCGCTGGAGACTCTGGATCACCTAAACAGCGACCATCAGCTTACCCACAAGGAGCACGCCGCCTGCTCGCCGCCAACCAGCTTGAGGCAATTGGAGGGTCAGGTTTTCTGTGACCGGCCAGAATCCGCCATCGTGAGTACCACCCACAGGAATGTGTCCGCCCACTGAAGTAGGCGTCTACGGGCCTGCGGCCATGATGTCGCAAGCGACCGGGGAGTTTTGTTCGTAGATACCTACTCCGGAGTGCGTTCCCAACGGGGCCAGGGATTGTTTCCCGAGTGGTGCTCTTTCTGGTAGTGAACATAGGCGATAGCGTTTTCGCAGTGGTCACGGCTGAGAGAAAATGCCGCGTAGCCGTCAGCCCACTTGAAAAATCCCTCGGTCAGCAGTTCCCCTGCTAGCACCGAGGAGGCTCCCTTAAGCTGTTTCATCAGATTGGCAAGGCTTGTAGTAGAAGGAATTGTTAGTACCACATGGACATGATCAGGCATTCCTCCGATGGCCAGCACCGTACAACCCAGCTTCGTAGCCTCAAATTCAATGCACCGATAAACAGAGCGCTCCAGCACTTCCGTGACAAGCGGCCGCCGTTCATACGTCGTCCACACCAGATGGAGCGCGATCTCAATTAAATTTCGTCTCGAAGCCTTCATGCCTGTAGAACGGCTGAGAACCCCTCATTCTTACAAAAAGGCACAACTATTTTTTATCCTCTCCCCAGTCGCTTGCGACATCATGGCCGCAGGCCCATAGACGCCCACGTTCCTGTGGGCGGACACGTTTCTGTGACCGGCCAGAATCCGTCATTGAGGGGATAATCGGACAAATAAATCCGAATATACTAACACCATGAAACGCTGGCTCCTGGTAACCCTTCCCCTCCTGGGACTTCTCCCCGCCTTTGCGGCGACACAGCGAGCAGGGGACGCTCCTGACGCAATGACACAGTATCTCACTGCAACGGTGGATGATCCCGTGGCACGGCTCCAGAAAAAGCTGGATGCAGGTAGCGCAAAGCTTATCTGGAGTGAGTACGGCTATCTAAAATCTGTCCTCAAAGAGCTGGGCATCTCCTCGCGCACGCAGACCCTGGTCTTCTCCAAGACAAGTCTGCAGCGCGAGAGGATCTCGCCCCGTACCCCCCGCGCCCTCTACTTCAACGATGACTGCTATGTCGGCTGGTGCCAAGACGGTGTGGTGGTTGAGCTTGCGGTACAGGATCCGAAATGGGGAACGATTTTTTACACCCTACCCCAGCAGCCCACCGCGACACCGAAGTTTGTTCGGCAGAGCTACGAATGCCTCCAGTGCCACAGCTCCCCCATGACCGAGAATATCCCCGGTCTTGCTGTTCGCTCGGTCTACCCCATGGCAGATGGCAACCCGGACCTGCGCGAGGGAACGTTCCTGACCAGTGACCTCAGCCCCCTCAAAGAGCGCTGGGGGGGCTGGTACGTGAGTGGACGACACGGCAAGATGCGGCACATGGGCAACGTTATCGCCCAGCGCTACGACAATGTGAGCGAGCTGGATCGGGAAAAAGGCGCTAACATCCTGGATCTGCGGCGCTACTTCGATACCAAACCCTACCTCACACCGCACTCGGATATCACGGCGCTTATGGTTCTGGAGCACCAGGCACGAATTCACAATATCCTCACCAAAGCGGCCTTCACCGTACGGGACACACTCCGCGATGAGGCCCGGATGAACGAAGTGCTAAAAGAGAGTGGCCGCCGTGAGAGCACAACCCGGCGGATAGAGAGTGCTTGCGAGCCCCTCGTCCAGGCACTGTTGTTCTCTGGCGCTGCGGAGCTCACCGCTCCGGTGATCGGGACCGCGGGCTTCGAGGAGCAGTTCTCCGCCCGTGGTCCGAAAGATACACAGGGGCGCTCACTCTACCAGCTTGATCTCACCAAACGCCTGCTACGCCACCCGTGTAGCTATCTAATCTACTCGGAAGCGTTCGATGCCCTCCCCGCCGAGGCGCGAGCACAGGTGGCACGGCGCTTCGAGGAGATTCTGAGTGGCAAAGACCAGAGTGCACCTTTCGCACATCTCAACTCAAGCGAGCGTCGGGCCATTCTGGAAATACTCGCCGCCACAAAACCTGGCTTCCTCAAAATCACTCCCTAGGAAAGAAACCCAATGCGCACTGTTTTTCTCCTGGCGACAACGCTCGCCCTAACTACGGTATCGTCTGCACAGACAACGACCTACGCGGGCTCTCTACGTGTTCGACAAGAAGGCTGGGACTGGTTCAAGCCCGCAGGCAGCTTCCAGAATGCCTACATGTTCACTGGGGCGACTCTACGTTACGGCGCGACGCGAACCACCAAGACCAGCGCTATCAGCCTAGAGCTAGAGGCACCGGCGCTCTTTAGTCTGCCCACCCGCGCCACCGCACCCGCACCCCAGGGTGGCCTCGGGCTGGGAGCGCTCTACCGCGGCTTCAATGGCAACCAGACCGCAGGGATCTTTGTCAAGCAGGCGTTCTACCAGGACAAACAACGGGGCGTGCGCGCCGGGCGCTTCGAGTTCAACGACGGTGCAGAGTCCGTGCCTGAGGATCCCACACTAGCCTGGGTGAAGAGTCAGCGGGTGAGCCAGCGCCTGATCGGAACCTTCGGCTGGAGCCAAGTCGGACGTAGCTTCCATGGCGTGCACTACAGCAAGACAAAAAACACGGACAATCTCACAGCGGTGGCTGCCTACCCGACCCGTGGTGTCTTTGACCTGGATGGCAATCCCACTCTCACCTCGGTGCACTTTGGGTATGTCGCCGCCACACGCACCACGAAAACCAGGGACGAGCGCCTCTTTGGCGTTCTCTACGACGATACCCGCCAAGGAGTGACCAAAGTGGACAACCGTGCCGCTGCGGCGACGGCGGCAGATAAAGACGCGATTCGCCTTCTAACTCTCGGTGGCCACTACGCCCGAACGGGGGAGAACGAGAGCGGCAAGTGGGTTCCGAGCGGGCTATGATGTCTACTCCGGTGACGGCAACCCCACCGACAACAAGCACCAGACCTTCGCGCCGCTGCTCAATACGCCGCGTATCTATGCCCGCACCCCCTTCTTCGCCGAGGCCAACAGCCGCGATCTCTTCGTCCAGGCCATTGTCCGCCCCGACAAGAAGACTACACTCCGCGCCGATCTTCACCGGGTCACGCTTGATAAAGCCGCCGACCGCTGGTACGCCGCCGGAGGGCCGTTTCTCTCTGCCGGAAGCTTTGGGCTGATCGGACGCACCAATCCTAGCGGCGGTACGGCGCTCGCGGATATGATTGATGTGAGCGCGGATCGGGTACTTGACAAGCGCACCAGTGCATCGGTCTATGTCGGACACCTTCTCGGCAACACTGTCGTGAAAGGCATCTACCCAGACAGCAAAGGCTTCTTTGCCTACGGCGAGATAAACTACAAGTTGTAAATTCATGGCAAAACTCTCCCTTCCGATGGCTGAACTCATAGATCAGTTCGGGCCACATCTCAACACCAGTCCGCCCGGAGGCTGGGCCTACCAGGGGCAGCCGGACAAGCTCGTGGCGACACACTGCTGCTTCTGTGGGCAGCAGTGCGGCATCAACCTCAAGGTCAAAAATAATAAAGTGATTGGCTTTGAACCACGCGAGGACTTTCCGTTTAATCGCGGCAAGCTCTGCCCCAAAGGCATCCTGCGCTACATGCAAAATGAGCACCCGGATCGCCTGCTCTCGCCAATGAAGCGCGTGGAGGGGAAGGGGTTTGAGCGTATTTCCTGGGACGAAGCCTTGGACACGACCGTGCGGGAGATTCAGCGCATTCAGAAAACCCACGGCAACGACTCGTTCGCAATGCTCTCCGGAGTCTCGCTCACCAATGAGAAGTCGTATCTGGTGGGCAAGTTCGCACGGCTTGCGCTCCAGACGGCGAACCTCGACTACAATGGGCGGCTGTGCATGGTCTCAGCGGGTGCGGGCAATAAGAAAGCCTTCGGGATAGACAGAGCCGCCAACTCCTGGGACGATATCGTGCTCGCGGATGTGATTTTAGTAACCGGCAGCAATATCGCCGAGTGCTCCCCCATCACGACTGACTACATCTGGCGAGCGCGGGATCGGGGCGCGAAGCTGATCATGGTAGATCCCCGCGTGACACCTCTTGCCCGCACGGCGGATCTCCATCTCCCCGTGCGCCCGGGCGGCGACTCGGCGCTGATGAATGGGATTCTCCATGTGCTGATTGAGCGCGGCTGGACCGACGAGACATTTATCGCACAGTACACCAGCGGCTGGGACGAAACAAAGGCCGCTGTCGCGGACTACACGCCCGAGAAAGCCGCCGCCGACTCCGGGGTTTCTGCCGAGCTGATTATTAAAGCCGCCGAGCTCTGGGGGCCCGCCAAGACCAGCTTCCTGCTCCATGCCCGCGGGATTGAGCACCAGAGCAAGGGTGTCGAGAATGTACTCTCGTGCATCAATCTCGTTCTGGCTACCGGACGACTGGGCAGGCCGGGCTGCGGCTACGGAACCATCACGGGCCAAGGCAATGGCCAGGGCGGGCGTGAGCACGGCCATAAGTGTGACCAGCTCCCCGGCAACCGGGATATCACCAACCCCGAGCACCGCAAGTACATCGCCGAGGTCTGGGGGGTGCTGGAGAGTGAGATTCCGGGCAAGGGGCTCTCGGCGCAGGAGATCATGAACGCCATCCATGAGGGCGAGATCAAGGGGCTGCTCTCGCTGTGCTTCAACCCTCTAGTCTCCCTGCCGGACTCTCACTTCACCCGCGAGGCACTGGAGCGTCTGGAACACTACACCGTGATGGACTTTTTCCTCTCCGAGACCGCCCAGCACGCCGATATTGTCTTGCCCAGTGCCCTCCACGAAGAAGACGAAGGCACCAGCACCAGCGCCGAGGGCCGGGTGATCCGGATCCGTAAGGCCGTGGACCCGCCGGGTGAGGCTAAGGCGGACTGGCAGATTCTCCAGGCCATTGCTCAGCGGCTTGGTCGAGAGAAGGGCTTTCAGTTCGACTCCCCGGAGGCGATCTTCACCGAGCTGCGGCGTGCGTCGCACGGGGGCACGGCGGACTACGGCGGGATCACCTACGAGAAGATCGAGAAAAACAACGGGATTTTCTGGCCCTGTCCCACCGAAGACCATCCCGGCACGCCGCGCCTTTTTGAGGACCACAAGTTTCACACCCCCGATGGCAAGGCACACTTCCACCCCATCACCTACCGCCCGCCCGCTGAAGTCGTAGATGCGGACTACCCGATCTGGCTGACCACGGGACGGGTCGTGAGCCAGTACCTCTCCGGCACGCAAACCCGCCGCATCGCGGGTCTGGTCAAGCAGTACCCTCAGCCGCTCATGGAGATCCATCCCGAGCTGGCCGCGAGCCTTGAGATCGCACAGAGCCAGTGGGTGACACTGGAGAGCCGTCGGGGAAAAGCGACGTTTAAGGCGAGCATTGTTAAGACGATTCGTACCGATACGGTCTTCATTCCCTACCACTGGGGCGGTGGGCGCTCTGCCAATATCCTCACCGCACGCAACCTCGACCCGACCTCCAAGATCCCTGAGTTTAAAG
>JANNDD010000409.1:0-8481 GCA_031387365.1 Armatimonas sp.
TGCTAGCGAGAAGCAGCAGTCGGGCAAGAGCGCCAGCGGCAGGCGAAGCTCTGGAAAGCGGCGTGTGAGGGCGGCAAGCACAAGGGCCGGGGGAAGCGTGGGGCGCTTTGTCGTGGGCAGAAACAGCGCGGGAGTCGTGGGATCGGGGGCGAGATAGATCACACCAGGGCTCCACGGCAGCCAGTCGTGTGGGCCGAGGAGGGCCAGAAGTGTTTCCCCCCTAGTCCCCTGTAGATGTTGCATCACACTTACGTCCAGCCGGGCTAGGCGCTCGGCGAGCAAGGCGGCATCGGGGCCAAGCGCGACCAAGCCCGCCGGGGCGAGGGGCGGCTCGCGGTCTTCCCACTCCAGAGCAAGGCTCACACGCGCACCCACTCGATAAGTTTCTGTCGGAGCTGTGCTAAGTCCGTGGGGAGCCGCTCGGGAGCGAAGCCCGCGTCTATCTCACGCAAAGCCCCTTCAAGGCGTAGCTTCCAGGCCGCCAGCGCATCGGGGGTGTCGGGCGGTGCGGCGAGGAGCTTCTTTATCCCTCCCGAGAGCCTCTGAGCCCGCGCGAGGGGGCCAAGCGATGCTTCCTCGGCGGCGTGGGGGAGTGCGGCGTTCTCTGTCGCCGCGAGCAGGGGCCGGAGTGCCTCGCGGGCGAGCGCTTGCTCATCGCGCGTGGGCACGGCGTAGATCAGCGGCCAGAGATCGGCAGGGGTGGCCTCGGTGCGACCCGCAAGAGTGGCGGCGGCAGCAATAAGGCGCTGGGTGCGCACGGCCCGGCGGTCACTGAGTGTCACACCTGCCTGACGGAGCGTGCGGAGTGCCTGCGCCAGTGTCGGGCGAATACTTGCCAGCTCTACACGGGCGCAGGCGGCACTGAGACTATCTAAGTCGGCGAGTGTGGCAAGAGGCTCTGGGGCGAGGCTTTGTCGGTTCCAGCCCTGCTCCAGTAAGTCCTCCAAAAGCGCATCGGCGACGGGGTCGAGAAAGAGACGTACCAGAAAACGATCCGCAAATGCTGCCAGTGCGCCCTCGTCGGGCAGGGCGTTCGATGCCCCAATACAGAGCCGGAGCGGCACCGCAAGCTGCGTACTCCCACGCCGAAACGTCCGCTCGTTGAGGATTGCCAGAAGCGTATTCAGAATCGCGGTGGAGCCGAGGAATATCTCATCGAGAAACGCCAGCTCGGCCTCGGGGAGCATTCCACTAGTCTCGGTCTCGACAATGCCCTCGCGTAAGCGCCGCAGATCAATCGGGCCGAAGAGCTCACTGGGCTCGGTGAAGCGCCCTAAAAGATACTCGAAGTAGCTCCCGCCGAGTGTCTTGGCCATGCGCCGCGCTGCCTCAGACTTTGCCGTTCCCGGTGGCCCGATGAGCAGTAAGTGCTCCCCCGCCACCGCGCACAGCGCAATCGCCTCCGCCACTGCCTCCCGCTCAACCAGCCCACTCGCCGCACTCTCCACGGCCGCCCGCAATCGAGCCGCCGCCTCCGTCCGTGTTATCTCCATAGTTGGCGGTATAATTCGCCGTGCGTATCATCATTGACCTTCCTCCCGAGCAAGCAATTCGCGTTCGGGCGACTCTGGGCGGCGAAGAGGGGGCGCGGCGCTTGCTGCTACGCCTGCTCGGCTCCGTGCTCGATGCCGCCGCCCCGATTGCTCCGAATCCCTACCAAATTGACACACGGCTTGATATTCCCGCTGCCATGAGCCTTGCGGGCGACCCAATCCGCCTCCATTCCCACGATCAGCCTGCCGATACTTACGGGTATGAACAAGCTGAAAGTGATGATGCAGACCCTTCAGGGGCACAAGACGGGCTCGGCCCAGGCGGCGAAGGAGCGGCTGAAGGCACTCCAGCAGACGGATAACCCGAAGCCCGAGCTGAAAAAAGCAGCCTGAGAGCGCAACTTTCAGGTATCCTGCTGGTCTGAAGGATCACGTATGGACAAGACACAGAAACTCATGCTCGGCGTTGCGGCCGCCGCAGCGGCGGACGCGGAGCGTTCTCGGCAGGTGGCTAGCGCTCGGTGAGAGAGTCTTACACCACGGAGCGCCGCGCTTTTTTTGCCAGTTGCATCTGCCTCAAAATTGGGGTAAACCATAGCCATGAGACGCTCTTTTGTCTGGTTTCTTTTGCTCCTCGTAGCGGCAGGCTGTGGCGCGGGTGGCACGACGCTGGAGACCAAGGATTCGGGCCCCATCACGATCCGATCCACACCCACTCCTTTTAAAGGCGGAGGCGGTCCGCCTCCCCCTCCGTAGTGGCTACCATGGCCCTCCCTAAACCCGTGCCCGCGCGAACCATTGGCTCGTTTCTGATCGAACGGCAGCCGGAACAGCTCACGGTGACACTCCAGCATCAGGGAAACTTTACCTGGAACGCGCTGGGATTTTTTGCCTTCATGGCAAGTAGTGTCCTAGTGCTAGGACTTATCGCGACTCTCAAATCCGCGCAGTGGAATGTGGTTTCCCCCGCCGATTTTTTTATCCCGCAGAAAAACCACTTTGGCTTCCTCTGGCTCGTCTCCACCTTGGGGCTGCTGATCGGGTTCCCACTCTACCTGAAGCATGTCTACAAAGCCCCGATCACGTTTGTCTTCAATGCGCGCAATGGGACGATCTTTCGTAATGCCGAGCTCGTGACACGCTTCCGCCGCGTCGAGGGCATCCGGGTGCAGGAGCGCCATGACCCCGCCGGGCGCTATCTCTACGCCCTGAGCCTGCTGCACACCGACGGCCACGAGCAGGCAATCTACGAGGTCTACGAAGAGCGCGAGGCCCTCACTCTCGCCAACGAGATCGCCACTTATGTCAAGCGCCCCGTGACGTTTAAGTAAGCTTGGATCTTTATGTGCTATTTAGTCTATCTCTCGACCACGAGCCGGGAAGACCTCAGCCATCTTTCCTCAACGCTCTATCACTTTCTACCGCTCACAACGGAGGACGATCTGGCCCTTGTCAAGCTGCTGGATCATCCTATACTTTGGTACCTCGAATGTCAGTACGGTGGATGTAGCTGCCATTTCAGATACTTGTGTGAAGGAAACGATATGGCTTTCGCGCCTCCCGCAGATTGGTCTCCCGAGGAAGTGGATGATATCGAAGCGACAAAAGCTGTCTATGATGTCCTTGCGAAAATGTTAGCTAACGGGCACAAAGTGGATATTATCGCTGTATGGGACGACGCTCAGGCAGAGGCGATCACGGTACGGGATGTCTCTTTAAGCGAAGTAGATCGGGATTCCTTTCGGTTCTTCGAGAACCACAAGTTCAACTTCTCAGAATGAAGGTGTGGGTTCTGACTCCCCTCCCTTTCCCGTTATCGGGAGGGAGGGGCTGGGGGAGGGAGGGATACCCAGCTACACCTTCCGACAGAGCGTCAGGCCATCACCGATGGGAAGCATCGAGACTTGAACGCGCGCGTCGGCGTAGATCTTGGCATTGAGGGCACGTAGCGCCACTGTGTCGGCGTCTTGTGCCTCATCATCAATCACTTTTCCGCTCCAGAGGGTGTTGTCAATCCCGATCAGCCCGCCGGGTCGCAGAAGCTGCAAGCCGCGCTCGTAGTAGGAGTCGTAGTTGTGCTTGTCGGCGTCTATAAACATAAAATCGAACGTCCCCGCTTGGCCGTCGGCAAGGAGCGCATCGAGTGTCTCGGTGGCGGGAGCGATGCGCAGGTCTATCTTGTGCGCGACCCCCGCCTCGGCCCAGAAGGGCTTGCCAATCGCCGTGTACTCGTCGGAGACATCGCAGCAGATCAGCGTGCCCGTTTCTGGAAGCGCTTGTGCCGTGACCAGCGCGGAGTAGCCAGTAAATGTCCCCACTTCCAGGCATTTTGTCGCCCCCATCAGCTTGATGAGCATATCCATAAACTCACCCTGCTCGGTGCTAATCTGCATCCCCGAGTTGGGAAGGGCATTGGTGGCCTCGCGCAGGCCAAGGCGCACGGCATCGGGGCGCGTGCCGACAGCGAGGAGGTAGGCGTGGAGCGCCTCTGGAAGGGCAAAAGAGGTTCGTGACATGCGTGTATCTTTCCCGCTTGCGGAGGGTTTTTCCTGCAACGTGGCGAATACGCCCCCATGTTTTCTCTTGATACAGCGCTGCCAAAGCTGGCAGCTCAGTGCGATTCCTACGTGGCTCTCCAGCGTGCGGATGGCGCTCTTGAACGGACTGACTGGGGCCTTGATGATCCGGGCGGGACGTGCTCTCTGGTGGCACTTTGCCTCTACACGGGCCAGAATTTAGACGGTGCTGCGCGTGCGCTGGACTACCTCGAAGCCTATCAAAGACCCAGTGGGCTCACGGACCTGCGGGACTGCAACTTTGACTCCAGCCCCGACGCGGGGTTTATTCTCCAGGCAATGTGCCCCGCGATTTTACCCTCCCTCCCCCCTGCCCCCTCCCTCCCGATAACGGGAAGGGAGGGGGAGATAGAGGGGGTTTTCCTACCCCTACCCAACCCTCTCCCATTATTGGGAGGGGGTGGCGAAGTGAGGGACGAACGAAGCCGGGGGAGGGCTTTCCTCCGTCGCATGGTCGGTGGAGCACTCACTGGCGGCTTTCATACACCCAATCACCGCTGGGTCATGAGTGCCGGGCTCGCGCTGGCGGAGCAGTGTTTCCCGGATTTGTCCGAGCAGATTCGTCCCGTGATCGAGAGCTACCTTGCGGAGGGCTTCGACATCAACGCCGACGGCGCATGGATCGAGCGTAGCGCCGGGGTCTACGATGCGATTTGTGTTAAGTCGCTGCTGATTTTAGCCGAGTGTGGCTACGAAAAAGAAAGCTGCCTGGCAGCGGTACGTCGTAATCTAGAGCTGAACCTGCACCTGTTCCATGCCGATGGCACGATCGAGACCGGCCTCTCACGGCGGCAGGACCACGGCACACGCTCTGTGCCCTCTGCGCTGATTATTCCCTATCTCTGGGCGGGGACTCTCTTAGACGAGCCGCGCTTCTTGCAAGCCGCCGCATTTCTGAGTGTAAAAGCGCCCGCTGATGGCTACTCGCTAGTGCAGTTTTTAAGGAAGTTCGGGGAGCCTGCGCCGATCGAGCCGAGGCTGCCAGAGAGCTATGCCTGTCACTACCCCGTCTTACAGGCTCATCGGATTCGGCGCGGGCCGCTCAGTGCGACGGTCTTTGGGAGCACTACCCGGCTTTTGCATCTGGTTGCTGGGCAGGCGGAGCTGGTGAGTGTGAAGATCAGCCAGTCGTACTTCGGGGTGGGGCGCTTCGTGGGGGACTCAATTCGGGAAGACGACGGCGCGGTGATTCTTCGCTCCGAGGGCAAGCTATCGCCCTATCGCCCGGGCTACGAGCTGCCCCTAGGGCGGCCCGTGCCGGTCGAAAGCTATACGGCTATGCGTGCTGAGCGTGCGCTGCGCCGTGTGCCCTACTGCCTCAGTGAGCTGACGGTTCGCGAGATCGAGGGGGGCATTACTCTGCACTACAAAACGCTCGATGGCATGGATCGTGTTCCGGCGCAAATCGCGCTGGACTTCGCCCCCGGCGGTATCTGGGAGACCGAGGACACCGCCCTTCAGCCTCAGCCAGGTCAGGTGATCTTTTTGAAGCAGGGCACCGGACGGATGCGCTATGGCCGCGATGTCATTGAGATCTCGCCGGGAGCCAGCGCCCACCAGATGTGGGCAATGCGGGACACCGAGACTGCCCCCGGGCTCGTGCGGGTGCTTCTGACATTTCGGACACCGCTAGAGGCCAATATTACCCTTAAAATTACCCGTTTGTAGTCTCGGAAATAGGCAGATGTGTTTGGGTTAAGCTCTGGCCAGGAAATTGCGAATGTTGTCTTCTTGATCGTATCTAACGATCTGGAGAAAAATATAAATGAACATTCGAGCGGTACTTTTGGCTCTGGTTACTGGCCTTGCTGTCACTGTTCCAGCTTACGCGGGGAATGATCCCCAGCATCATGCTCCGAACTGTGTCCCTGAACCTGCGACTCTGAGCTTGGCACTCCTTGGCTTGCTTCCTCTTGCACGTCGTCGCAAGAACTAAGAAATAAGTCCTGGAGTTCCCGCCGCACTGTATTTTATATCGGTGCGGCTTTTTGGTTTCTCAGCAAATTCTCCGGAACTTTCCGCCGCACTGTGTTTGTAGAGAGAGTATGAGAGCTTCTCTACCAATCGGTGCGGCGCTGCTATTGCTGTGTGGCTGCCGGTCTGCCACAGTGCCCACACATCTCCCACCGACTCCCGAGGGGATGGTGCTTGTTTCTGCGGGGGATGCCCTGGTCGGAACCGATGATCCCGACACCGATGAGGAGCGCCGCCTCCAGCGCCGGGTTTCTCTTCCTGCGTTTTTTATAGATCGCGACGAAGTCACTAACGCTGCGTTTGCACGCTTTCGACCCGCGCACACATTCGATTCTGGCCAGGCAAGGCTCCCCGCCACTGGCGTGACCTACGAGGACGCCGAAGCCTATGCGCGCTGGGCAGGCAAGCGACTCCCTACCGAGGACGAGTGGGAGAAAGCGGCGCGTGGCACGGATGGCCGGCGGTTCCCCTGGGGCGCTACCTGGGATAAGAATAAAGTGGCGGCCCGTGCGCCCAAACCGACCCTGAAACTAGCCTGTGGCAAGTACTCACGCGTGCGCCCGGTGGGATCGGTGCCTGCGGGGGCGAGCCCCTACGGCTGCCGGGACATGGCGGGCAATGCCTGGGAGTGGGTACAGGGCCACCCCAATGGCAACCATGAGCAGCGCATTATCAAAGGCGGTGCGGTGGGCTACGGTGAGCGCGGCTGCCGCACCTACGAGCGGGGGATCGAGGGGGCGAAGGCCACCTGAAACGACACCGGATTTCGCTGCGCGAGATCATTGTAGTACAATAGAGGTATGTTCAAGCTACGTCTTTCTCTACTTGCCGCTGTGTGCGCCCTGAGTATGCCTTTTGTTCTTGCCCAAGACGAAAAGCCTAAACCCGAGCCAGCCAAGCCCCAGGCCAGTGTTGCCTCGAAATCCGCCAAGTTTGGGACTGTGAAGGCAGCCGACGGCTCGGTGACCAAGGCGCTGAAAGCCACGGATCTGGCGGGAGCAAAGAAGCTGGTCGGCAAAGACGGGGCGTTTGAGGGGACGGTCGTAAAAGTCTTCTCCCCCAGCAGCAACGGTTTGGTGATCCTCAACTTCGACAAAAACTACCGTAACGCGCTCACCGCCGTGCTTCGGGTGAAAAACTACGCTGACTTTCCGGACATGCAGAGCCTCAAGGGCAAGCATGTGCTGATCTCTGGCAAGTTTGAGGACTTCAAAGGCAGCTCAGAGGTCGTCCTCACCAAGCCCGATCAGGTCAAGCTGATTGTGGAGTGAGTAGGTCTAGCCAGCGAGACGCAGCTCGCTCCCACCGTACCAGTCCGCGCCGTTCACTTCCACCTCACTGCCCAAAAGGGAGCGCTGCGCAGTGGGCTTGCGGCGATCTCCGGCATACAGTGCTTGAAGGGTGATCTGCCGTCCCTGGTAGGCACGGCGTGTCCGGTTGTAGGTCGTGACATACTCGTAGCCGTTGGGAGCCAAGGCGAGCCTGCCGTGCTGGGTAAAGGGGGCGGCTTTTCCTGAAGTCAGATCGAGCAGAAGTGATTCCTGCCACATACCCGCCAGGGTATCACCGCGCTCACAGCCCAGGAGTGCCTGGTCATGATTCCAGGGAACCGGCAGCGCCTTGCGCCAGCGTCCTGGCCCATCCCGGCGGACAAGTGCCTCTGCGCCTTGCTCGTAGATCACACGGAACGAGCGCCGTAGACGCCCCGTGGTCTCAAGCAGGTGCAGCAGGGGAGGGCGCTGGAAGTGGTTTTCCGGGCGCTCCCGAGTGGCACAGAGCAGTGTCGCGTTGTCTAACCAGCCCATTGCCTCCAGCTCTGGGGGAAGCAAGACTGTTTTGTTCGTCTCATGGAGGATGCGGTTGTCTAGAGCACGGTACTTCCCGCTCGGCGAGAGCAATCCCGCTGGGCGTTCCGTGAGGGCGATCTGGCGACCCGTACTTGCCTGGATGACATACTTTTTCCGTCCGATAGTCAGGATGACATCATCTTCATCGAAATAGAACGAGGGCTTGTACTCCGAGGTCGTCTCCCAGAGCTTCCTGTCCTCTGCCCCATCCAGAGTGATCTGGTGTAGCTCAAGACGCACAGGATTGAGTCGCTCAAACGAGCGAACAAAGAGAATATGGTTGCCATCGCGTGACCAGCGTGGAGTGTAGTCCTCCGCGTCGGTATGAGTGAGTGTCTGCTTGCCCGAGCCATCGGGATTGATCCGGTAGAGCTGAAAGTGGCTTTTTTGCTTGGGTGTGTAAAAGCGTGCAGAGACCACAATCGGGCGGTCCAAATTCCGGGGCTGTCGAAACATCATTTTTTTCCTCAAAAACAAAATCCCTCACATCGCCGAAGCTACGTGAGGGAGAAAAGGCTAGACCAGGGAGACGTAGCGCAGGCGGCGCTCCCCACGCATGAGCCAGTAGCCGACACGCTTACCATTTTTACG
>JANNDD010000393.1:0-4261 GCA_031387365.1 Armatimonas sp.
CGTGAAAGCAATCGGCCAGCCGGGAGCGGAAGGCTGTGTGCGCTGCAATAACACAGGAACAGCGGGCCGCCTGGGCATCCATGAGCTCATGGTGATGTCCGAGCCGATTCAGCAGCACATCATGAAACGCGCCACCACCACGGTGATCCAGAATGAAGCGATGCGTCAGGGCATGATCCCCATGATCGGCGATGGCCTGGGAAAAGTGATCGCGGGCATGGCCCTCCTAGACGATATCGAGAAAAAAGTATTCGCGGGATAACCATCTCCCCATGCGCCATCTCCCCACTTCCCTCCCCCCGCTCGTTTTCCCTCCCCCCGCTTCGTTCGTACCTCACTGCGCGACCCCCTCCCGATAACGGGAAGGGGGTTTAGTTTGGGTTTACGGCGTGAGGTTGTTGTCGCGGAATAGCTTGGTGCGACGCAGCAGTTTGCCACGGGCGACAGGACGTGCGACACTATCGGTGCGCGTGCAGCGACGAAAGCGGCAGAGAAGTAGCTTCCCCTCCCCCACCCAACCCTCTCCCATTATTGGGAGGGGGTCGCGCAGTGAGGTACGAACGAAGCGGGGGGAGGGAAAACGAGCGGGGGGAGGGAAACGAAGGAGGCAAAAGTATTCGCGGGGTAGCCTCCCCCCCGTCCTACCCCACCGCAGACAGGGAAGGGACAGCACTCCCGGCGATCTGCGCGGGCGGTGCAGGCGGCTGCCAGTTCTTGTCCTCGTCGTCATCCGCTTTTAAGTAGACCTGGCGCATCACGTCCTCAGCACTGGTCAGACCAGCGCGGATCTTATTGATGGCGTCCTCACGGATCGGCACCATCCCGGCCTCGATCGAGGCGCGGCGAAGAATGCTACTGGGGGCTTTGTCAATGATCAGACGCGAGAACTTCTCATCCACCGTCACCACCTCGTGCACCCCAATGCGACCTTTGTAGCCCGTCCCCTCACACTCGGTGCACCCGGCGGGCTGCCAGATCAGGTCCGTATCGGAGATTCCCAGCAGCGCGGCCTGGCGCACGGTGGGCGGTGCCTGGCGACGGCAGCGGATACAGAGGCGGCGCACGAGGCGCTGGGCGGCCATTCCGACAAGCCCCGAGGCGATTAGAAACGGAGGGACACCCATGTCAATCAAACGGGTCACTGAGGTCGGGGCATCGTTGGAGTGGAGCGTGGAGAGCACCAGGTGCCCCGTCATCGCGGCGCGGAAGGCAATCTCCGCTGTCTCTTGATCGCGCATCTCTCCCACGAGAATAATATCGGGGTCCTGCCGCAGAATCGCGCGAAGCTGCCGGGCAAAGGTCAGCCCGACTTTCTCATTGACGGCGCTCTGGTTGATGCCGTCCATGTTCACCTCAACCGGGTCTTCACACGTCACGATATTGGTTCGCTTGTCGCGCAGCACGTTGAGCGCCGAGTAGAGCGTGGTCGTCTTACCCGAGCCCGTCGGCCCCGTCACGAGCACCAGCCCGAGCGGCTGGCGAATCAGCTCCTCAAAGGTCTCTTGGTTGTGCGGGGAGAAGTCCAGCCCCTGCAAAGGCCGCACGGACATGGAGCGGTCCAGAAGCCGCATGACGATCTTCTCACCGTAGAGCACCGGGAGCGACGAGATACGCAGGTCGAAGGACTTACCGGGCATCGTGATGGCAATACGGCCATCCTGTGGCAGGCGCTTCTCGTTAATGTCAAGATCCGCGAGCACTTTGATGCGCACCCCAATCGGGTCCTGAAGGTCCTTGGGGAGCTCTCTCCAGAGCTGCAGTACACCGTCCACACGCAGGCGCACCTCAAGACAGTTGGCACGCGGCTCGATATGGATATCACTGGCACCTAAACGGACGGCATCATTGACCATCGCGTTGACCATCTGAACGGCGGGTCCCTGAATGGCGGGGGAAGCGCCCCCCGGCCCGGATCCTGGCATACTCATGAATCGTTACTCTCCTGGCACGCAGATTCGCCACCAGGAGAGAAAAATCCTGCCCGGCTTAGCCCCGCTTGCCGAACTCGTAGGCGGGGTCTACTTCGTCGTTGCCGGTGGGCGGTGGGACGGTGACTTCGCTCTTGTAGTCTGGCTTGGGAGACACTTTTTCGAGTTCCACATCCATCTGGTGCGCCAGCTCGGTGAGCTTGGTGGGATCGGGGGTCTCGCCTAGAGTGGAGAGCGTCGGGATCAGGGCATCGAGTGCGGCGGTGTTGGCCGCACTGGCCTGCTGGGCCGTAGTCAGATGCACGGCGATAGTCTTGAGATGCGTATTGGCAATCCCGTAGTTACGCGCCGCAATTGCCTCCAGCGTCCTGTCCAGCAAGCGACGGGCTTCAAGCTGATGAAGCAGAGCGATGTCGGACTGCCGTGCGAGCTCCGAGGCACGCAGGCTACGCCGAATAATCTTAATGTCTTGCGTCAGATTCTGAAGTTTCTTGGTCTGGGAGCGCATCCCGCTGCCGTACGCAATCCCGAGGATAAAGAGAGTCCCCGTGATTAAAATCGTCCACTGTATCTTGTTAAACTTCATGATAGTGTCATCGTACCGTACAATAAGGGCCATGGAAAGAGCGCGAGCGGTGTTGCTGCGAGGGATCGAGCAGGGCGCGATGCCGGGAGCCGTGGTCTGTGTGCGCCGCCGGGGGGAGACTCTCTGGCACGAGGCTCTGGGAACGACGGCAGGCACCACTCCCACCACGCTCACCACGCTCACCACGCTCACCACGCTCTATGATCTTGCCAGTATCACCAAGCCCCTAGCGAGCGCCTCCAGCATCTGTTCTCTGGTTGAGCACGGTGAGCTGCTCCTCACTGCCCCTGTCACCCATTTTCTGCCCGAGGCAAGCACGCTCAAAGACGCCACGGTGCACCACTTGCTCACCCACACATCGGGCTTGCCTGCCTGGATCGCGTGCTACAAAGACGAAGGCAGTGGCCTCGATGCCGCCGTCCGTGCCATTTTGAAGCTCTCTCTGCGCGGCGCCCCCGGCACGCACTACGAGTACTCGTGCCTCAACTACATCCTGCTCGCCAAGATTATAGAGGCTGTCACCAGCACGACGCTCGATAAGTTCGCCACCGCCACTATTTTCGCGCCGCTTGGCCTGACGGATCTCACGTTCCACCCCGATCCGGCCCGCTGCGCCCCGACAATCTCCCAGGAAGGCCCAAATCCACAAGACATTCTTAGTGGAATCGTCCACGATGGCAACGCGCGGGCTATTTGCGCCGAAGGAAACTCGGTAGCAGGCAATGCTGGGCTCTTTGGCACCGCTGACGCCGTGGCGCGTTTCGGCGAGGCAATTCTCCATGGCGGCCTTTTTGGTGCCCCTACCCGCCAGCGCTGGCTCACGCCCCAGTCTACGCCGCCAGGACACACGCTGGCGTTTTTCTGCAAGCCGAATCCCCTCACTCCCACCGGGGAGCTTCTCTCCGATGAAGCCGTAGGGCACAGCGGTTTCACGGGCACCGCGCTCGTGATTGACCCCGAATCGGGCTGCGTGATCGCTCTGCTCACCAACGCCGTCTATCTGGACAACAGCAAGACCGAGTTTTTGCCCCTACGCCGCCGGTTCTTCAACGCCGTCGCGGGGGCGCTGTAGCCTCTACTTCTCCCCAACCCTCTCCCGGGCGTTCGTTCCTCACTGGGAAAGGGAGCTTCTGAGAGCGGTACGTAGCTGCGCCTCCAGGGTTGCGGTTCTCTGCACCTGCCAAGCATAAACGATGGTCAGCACCAGCGCCATGGGTAGGGCGCAGCGCCCTAGCCCTCGCGCCACCCCAAACGTCATGGGGACGCGCTTTACCCGGCTAATCATAGCGAGGATCGGCGTGAGAGCGAGCAGGGGGACGAGAGTCGGCAGAGCGTAAAAGATGCGATAGCTGACCTCACTCCAAAGCGTCTGCCACCAGGGAATCGGGTCAGACTCACCTTGCCCGTAGCACCCTTCACAAAGCACGAAGCGCCCAATATACGCCTGCACCGTCTCCTGCGTGCCCCAAATCGCCAAGACACCGATCAATAGAATCTGCCCCGCTCCGATCAGAGTAGCCAGCACCAGCCCGGCCTCTTGCCAGCGTTGGGCCCGCTTTGTCGTGCGCCACACCTGCCAGAGCGCAAACGCCCCTACCAGCCACGAGGCGACCAGCAAGCCCGTCACAAGCCAGACCGGCTCCTCGCTCAGTTCGGCCCGCCAGCTCAAGAGCGGCACCACTCCCAGTGCGATCCAGAGCCCAAAGCGAACACCGGGCCGGGCGGCCTTGCCTCGGCTCAGTTTCGC
>JANNDD010000446.1:0-6173 GCA_031387365.1 Armatimonas sp.
AGCGCGACGTGGCGTTTGCGTGCGAGGCAGGAGCAAGAGCAGCTCGTCGTAGGTGCGCGTGGAAGACGGCGCTTCCACACCCTCAAAAAGAGCGAACACACGCTGGGCAGCGGCGTGGCGGGCTTGACAGTAGGGACAGTGTGCTTGATGGTGGGCAAGCTCAAGGGGAGTGTGCTCTTGTAGCCAGCAGAGAATATTCATGATCGTTCCTCCGTCGGAAAAGTCCGCTCGACCCGCTCTCGCAGGCGGCGCAGGGCTCGCAGCGTTCGCATCTTGGCTCCAGGGCGGGTGCAGCACAAGACTTGCGCAAGCTGCGAGTAGTCCAGCCCTTCTAAAAGATGTAGCACCAGCACAGTTCGGTCGGTCAGTGGGAGCCCGTCCAGCACGCGAAGCAGTCGCCGTGTTGTCTCAGACTGCGCAGCAAGCTCCGCCGGATCGGGCTGAAGTGCGGGCATCGGCAGCAAACTTTCCGCACTCTGGTGGCGAAGCTTCTGGCGCTGGTGGTCGTAGCAGAGATTCGTGCAGATGCGCAAGAGCCAGGTCTGGTGGCTACTGCGCATGGCAAAACTCCCGAGCGCTTTGTGTGCCCGCAGAAACGTCTCCTGCAAAATATCCTCGGCATCGTCGCGACTGCCCAGAAGAAAGTAGGCGTGGCGGAACACCTGCGCCCCATGGCGCGTGTAGAGCCTCTCCAGCGTCACGGTCTCTTTCGCCAGCACTCCGCTCCTTCTTGACGTTGATTCCAGCATTCTAAACCTATGGACGAAGAATACCGTCAAAGCGGAACAGAGATTTTTTATTGCATCGCGTTTATGGTTTTACTGTGTGGATAAAAGCCTCGCGAAGGCGCGGACGATCTCGGTGAAGTTCTGGTCGGCGCGGTAGCCGAGGGCGAGGGCACGTTCCGGGGCAAACTTGGTGGGCCAGGTGACGACGAGCTTCTGAACCCGAGCATCCGGAGCATCTTTCACGAGCGCTAGTGCCTCCGGGCCGCCCACTTCAAGAAGTGACTCCAGCATCTCCGAGACGCGCACGCACAGTCCGGGGAGGTTGAGGCCGGGACCATAAACACCTCCGTGGAAGCGCTCATGCTCGATACTAAGCGTGTGGCGTAGCGCGGCGACGGCGGCATCGGGGGAGAACAGCCAGACGGCGGTGTCACGGGGCACGGGAAGCTCCGAGATCCGTCCCTGGAGCGGCTCGCGGATGATCCCACTGGCAAAGCTGGAGAGCGCCGCGTTGGGCTTGCCGGGGCGCACACTCACCGTGGGCAGGCGCACGGCACGCCCGTCTAAGAATCCCTTGCGGGTGTAGTCGCCGATAAGGTACTCGCTCATGAGCTTCTGAACCCCATAGGAGCCCTGCGGCGCGGCAACGGTTTCGTCCGTGACAACCTCGGGGAGGTTTCCCCCAAAGACCGCCACACTGGAGGTGAAGACCAGGCGTGCCACGGGGCCGCCGCGGGCGCTCTGGCGGCGCAGGGCTTCGAGCACGTTACGGGTTCCCTCTAAATTGGCGCGGTAGCCCAGATCAAAGTCCGCTTCTGCGGAGCCCGAGACTACCGCCGCAAGGTGGTAGACCTGCTCAATCGGCGCAACTTGGGAGAGTGTGGCCGCCAGCCAGTTGGAATCGGAGAGATCGCCCGTAAACGCCGTCACGCGCTCACTTTCGAAGTGCGCTGGCACCACGTCGAGCGCCGTGATGGTCGCCTCGGTCTGTGCCAGGAGCGTCTCGATCAAGAGCCGCCCCAAAAAACCACCCGAACCGGTTACCAGAGTATGCATGGCTCACAGATTGTCCAAGCGAGGCGCAGATTCCTACCTGGCTTTGAGCAAACCGAGATTCTCGTCGGAAATAGTTACACGAGGACGGGTAGAATCTTGTGCATGAAACAAACGTGGAAGAATGGGCTTCCTAGCTCGCCGGATTACTTTCCCCTCGGGGTATGGCTTCAGTCGCCGGAGAACGCGGGGCGCTACGCGGCGGCGGGGATCAATCTCTATGTGGCGCTCTGGCAGGGGCCGACCGAGAAGCAGCTGGCGGCGCTGAAGGCGGTGAAAAGACGATTCGTCGTTACGTTCGTGAACTGGGTGTCGAGGCTGAGTACACGACCTTACCACGGACGCCACGGATGGCGATTTATTTATGGATACGTTAGAATAGCGACCATCCTGAGCCTGGATTTGTTCCCGGCTCAACCCATCTGGGAAATGTCGGATTAGGGGGTCTAAGTATGAATTACATACGACAGGTTGTCGCGTTGGTCGCCACCATGACGCCAATTGCAACCTTTGCATTATTGTGTTCAGATGCATCGGGCTCACAGTCTGCTCAAGGACAACGAGAAACGACAAAAAAAAACATTGACGACACAACATATACCTCTGTCGTCATTCCATTTCTTAACAAGTATTGCACCCCCTGCCATGGTCCAACAAACTCCCAAGGCGATATAACTCTGCATGACATTAGTCCAAGCCTAGCCATAGGCAAGGACATGGATCTTTGGAATTTGGTACTCAAGCAGCTGGTATTGTCTGAAATGCCTCCCTCGACGGCAATGCAACCTTCGTCTAGTGATGTCAGCAAGGTGATTGACTGGATTAATGCTGAACTGGACAAATCAGGCAATGCAACTAGTCTCTATCAAAAGCTTGAACATCCCGACTATGGCAATTTAGTGAACCATGAGAAGCTGTTCAACGGAGAGATAAAGACGAAACCATTTTCTCCGGCGCGGTTATGGAGAACTAGTCCAAATGTGTTCGACAATATTAAATCCAACTACGGTGGTGACGCTCGAAGTATTAGGCAGCCGTTCCTTGTGGAAGACAGGAAAGGTATTAAAGAGTATGCAAACCTCTTGTTTGCGGATTCGGCGGTGGTTGATGTATTGCTGGTGAATGCCGGCTATTGTGCAGATCAGCTTATCCAAAAAGAACAGCTCTATAAGGACATCGCGTCGCAACAGCATGTACCCAATCAAGATCAACTGAAAGTCGCCGCGTCGCAACATTTTAAAAAGGTTGTTTTTCGTGATCCCACGAAAGATGAGTTGAATAATTACGTCGTCCTGTTCAGAGCTTCCGCCAAAGATGGTGGCAATTCAGAAGCTTTAAGAGTAATGTTGATGGCGATCATGATGCACCCCGAATCGGTCTATAGAATTGAAATTGGCCTTGGGGAATCGGATTCTTCTGGTCGTCGGATGTTGTCATCCACCGAACTAGCCTTTGCGATTTCCTATGCCTTAACGGATCGACGCCCGGACAACATTCTCCTTCAGGCCGCGGAATCAGGAAAGCTGAGAACCAAAGACGAAGTACACGCACAGATCTCTCGGATGCTCGAGGATGAATCGCTTGAGAAGCCAAGAATACTGCGATTTTTCCAGGAGTTCTTTGGATACAACCAGGCTCATATTGTTTTTAAGGATGAAGCACGCTCAGGGGGTTTCAGTTATTACGGGGAAAACTACCCCGTTATCTATGAGCGAGATGCCGATTTTTTCGTGTTAAATATCCTTGCAAAAGATAAAGATGTTTTTAGGCAATTATTGACATCGGACGAGTATTTCATCCTAAACAGGCAGACCTTCAGGAACACTATCTTTGCTTTTTACGAACAAAACAAGGAGATGATCGACAAGGGACAGCTACCGGAAGAGAAGTCAAAGGAATTGCTGAAAAGTCTGGGCCTGAAGGATTGGAAAGAACTCAACAAAAAGTATTATCTACACGGTTTTGACCGGGGCTTTAATGGCAGTCCTGAGGCGATAAAGAAAATGGGGGAGGAGATCCCGACGGAGGGCAGGATCGAATACCCTAACAAAGACAAATCCTATCAGGTAATTAGCCAGGGCATGCATACGCTCTACCAGAAATATCCCATGGCCTATGACCTGAGGGACGGTGAACAGAATTTCCTTCTGCCTCAACCGTACAAGAGACCGAACCGTGCGGGCATGCTCACTCATCCTGCCTGGCTGATTGCACACTCTCTCAATGACATCTCCGACCCCATTCGTCGCGGCAAATGGATCCGACAACGGTTGTTAGCAGGTGTGGTTCTAGACGTACCCATTACCGTTGATGCCACCATTCCTGAGGATCATCATAAAACCCTGAGAGAGAGGCTATCCGTTACGGAAGCGAAAGCATGCTGGCGTTGTCACCAACAGATGAACCCTTTGGGGTACACCTTTGAGATATTTGATGATTTTGGTCGCTACCGCACGACAGAAACTCTTGATAAATTACCCAAGGTGAACGGCACATTCCCTGGCAAGCCGGTTGATTCCCGTGGTGTTCTAGCGGGCACAGGCGAAATAGGTGTGGATGGGGACGTTAAGGATGCTTTGGAACTAATCCATAAGCTGGCCAATTCGGAAAAGGTCAGGCAGTCCTTTATTCGACATGTGTTTCGATATTACATGGGGCGCAATGAGATGCTATCAGACTCAATGACTTTGATGGCGGCTGATAAAGCGTACCTAGAAAGTGGCGGAAGTTTCAAGGCACTTTTGACCTCTTTACTTACCTCCGACTCATTCCTTTACCGGAAAACACTTACCAAAGATTAAGGTGCAAATCATGATACATTCACGTCGCAGCCTTCTCAAAGGCATGTCCCTGGGAGCCGGTAGGTTTCTTTTAACTCCCTTGTTATGTCAGATGGAGCTGCATGCCAAAGGCAACGCTGACGCCCTGCCAAGTCGTTTTATTTTTGTGGTTAAGGACAGTGGCATCTGGCCTTCGAGTATCACCCCGGACGAATTCAAGGCCAGCGGTAGCAATGCGATCAACTCATCGCTCACGAACGCCACTCTGCCTCCTTCCATGGCATCTCTCAAACCTTACCAAAACCAACTGTCCATCGTGCAGGGGCTCTCGGGGAAAATGTGTCGCGGTGGCCATACGAGTCATTTTGGCATGATGGGCGTGTACATGGTTGGTAGTGAAGTCAATCCAGGTAACCCATTGCGGGCCACAGCGGATGCGGAATTGGCTAAATTGTATCCGGCCCCTTTCAATCATGTCGGGTTGGCCGTTAAAGGAGATTGGGGATCCAATAACATTGGGGGAACCATGTATCCAGGAATTTCGGCAGTCGGTCCCGGTAAAGAACTTCCGTTTCAGGGCAGTCCTGATGTTGCCTTTGAGCAGCTGTTTGGATCGGCGGTTTCGGCCTCGAAAGAGGGAGAGAAGCGATTCAAACTTCAGAAAAACCTTTTCGATTTTATGGTCGACGACATCAAAAAAGTTGAAAAATCCATTCCGTCAGCGGAAAAGATGAAGATGGATGCGTATCTCAATGCTTTTGAAGAGCTCCAGATGCGTCATAGTAAACTTGTCGGGATGAAAGAGAATATCAAAGGCAACGCCCCACAGTTCACGGACAAGTTTACGTCACTTGTGGAGGAGGTTCGCCAAGAAGCCCATTGTGACTTGGCCATTGCTGCTTTGATCGCCGGTCTCACTAACTGCGTCACCCTACGTTTGGACAATACAAACACGGTCTACAAGGCTCTCGGCTTGACGCGAAATATCCATGGAATTGGACATGACGAAGGTGATAATGGAAAAGATCAATCAGAATGCCGCGATATTATTCAAAAATATCATATGGAATTGATTGCGACGATGGCGAAAAAATTAAAGGCCGTTCCAGAGGGTAATGGCAACATGCTGGACAATACTATGATTATTTATCTTAGTGACTCTTCCAATAAACACCATGGAGATTGTTTGGAATGGCCTTATGTTATCGTCGGAGGCTGTAGTGGTAAGCTCAAGATTCCAGGTCGTTATATACGTTACCCCAAGTACGGTGATGTAGGTTGTCGCACGATCGGAGACTGGTGGACTACCTTACTCAACGCCTATGGCAATCCGATCAAATACTATGGCAACGAAGATCTTGAGCTTAAACAGAACAGTATGTCTCATGCCGGACCGCTTGCTGAACTTATCGCTTGATCCCGACGAGAGCCTCGGCGAACGCCTTTCCGATGGGGGCCATGATCTTGGCAGCACCAAGGTAGTGGTAGCCGCCGTTCGACACGCCCCTTAGTCGTTTCCATTCTTCCGGGGTGAAGTTCTCCGCCATGAGCATCATCTTGTTCTCCCAAGAATCTGCCTTCGGATCTTTCTTCATCTGTTCGGCAACCTTCG
>JANNDD010000451.1:0-13908 GCA_031387365.1 Armatimonas sp.
AGTAAAAAACGCAGCGGGACTCATGGGACTAATTCTAGCAGGTGTTTGACAAACCCGGCGAATCCGAAACGCTCAGCGACGGCACGGGCGGCGTTTTCTCCGAGCCGCTCCCGCTCAGGGGCATCGTCCCAGAGCCGAGAAAGCGCCTCGCTGAGGGCGAGTTCATCGTGTGGGGGCACCAGCACGGCAGTCTGATTTTCATCCACATAATCCGTGACACCGGGAACTGCGCTCACGATGCAGGCTTTCTTGGCGGCCATGGCGCGCAGGAGCACAGTCTGGCCGGATGAGAAGTTTGTCGGATGAAGCGGGATGAGGTGCAGGCGCGCCGAGGCGATCAGGGCGTTGGTCGTGTCGTGATCGGTGTTGAAGCAGACGCTGACATTAGGCGGGGGCGTAACACCCCCAAACGGCGCTTCATCGGCGGCAACCACGGTAACGGGAATCTCCAGCCCCGCAATGGCGCGAAAGAGCGTGGCATAATCACGGTTCGACTGGCCCAATGCCAGAGCAAAGCTGCCATCCGTGGACTCTGGCACATCACGAGATGCAGCCCACGGAGTCGGCAAAAAAACAAAGCGCTCTGCCGGAAGTCTGAGCAGCTCTGCATACGCATCGCGCTCCGACGACGAGAAGCAGACGATCTTGGTGGCATCAGCGAGCAGTGGACGCAGCAGCGGCAACGCCCATAACACTCTCCCCTTCAGAATCGGCCCCACGACAATCACCGGAGTCTTGATGCGCTGGAGCCGCCGTAAAAACAACACCGCGAGAGCGCAGCGCAGCTCCCAGGTGAAGACGACATCATAGTTTGCGAGCTTATAGCCACGCCTAGCCAGGCAAAAAAACTCGGCCAGATACGGCGGCAGCTTACTGGTGCGGGGCGTGAGATCTGCGTTGGGTTCAGGCGCAGCAAAAAGCAGCTCCCCCGTGTGCTCCGACGGCAAGTGCTCGAAAAGCCAGCTTCCTAAATCACGCCAGGGAATCGCAAAAGCAAGACGCATACTCTCTATTGTGGCGCCTGCATACGAATTTCTTCGACCACGCAGTCCTCACGGCTCACCGGAATCGGCGCATCGGTTCGAATAATACTAATCTTGCCATCGAGCTCAAGCACCGCGAAACGAACTTCGGAGACCGACGCGATGCCTTGTTCACGAAACGCAGTGAGAAGATCGTTGATCGCCACACTCTCTTTGCGCATGGCACGATCCAGCACTTTCCCCTCGTGAACCAGCAGTGTTGGGGAGCCTTCGAGAAGCTTGCGGAGCCGGGGCGAGCGGGTCGTGATTTTATTGAGTGCCCACGAGAGAGTCAACAAGACCGCCACGCCCGCAAACGAGCCCCCGATGGAGTTATCATCGCCGATCATCGCATTCTGCACAACATTGGAGATCAGAAGCAGGATCAGAAAATCAAAAAGAGTTGCCTGCCCGAGCTCGCGCTTGCCTGAGAAGCGAAACGCAACCAGAAGAAATCCATAGACCACCAGCGGTCTAAACAGTTTCTCCCCCCAAGAGATGTGCGGAAGAAGCATGGGGCCGATGTCCCACGCCTGCGGTAAGAGAGTACCCATACTCTATTATTGCACGGATTACCCACCCGAAACGAGCGGCTCGTGAACGAGGCGTCGCTAGTCGAGAAACAAAGCCCGTACCGGGCTGGAGAGACGGTACAATTCCAGCAGGTACACGACGATGAAATACATCTCCCTCGGAAAACTGTTACTGCCTCAACTTGAGGGAGTTAGCTACAAACAAACCACAACAAAGTTTAAAGACGAAACTTGGCTCATGATCGAAATGGAAGGACGTTTTGGGAAAGAGACCATTCGGATGAGTGCAAATGCTATATCACCAAACAAGGGTGGAGTTGAAGCCGTAGCCAAGACATTCCCAAACCCGAGTGGGCTTATCTCAGCGTCCGATACTGCATTTCGGGGGCGAAAAGCGCACCAAGAGATATGCCTCGTACGAGGCACAGATAACCAGAAGCGCTACACGATCCAGCTCGCCTTTGAGGAAAAAGAGCGTGTCTATATCTTCAGCTGTATCGCTCTGGACACCATCAAGAAGCCCGCCATCCAGCTCTGGGAGCGGTTTCTCAAGGAGATAAAGGAAAACCCGACTCCCTAGTAGGAATCGGGTTCTTTCCCCAGCCCGGTACGGGCTTTGTTTCCCGAAGGGCGACGCCCCGTTCACGGGGTTAGGGTTAGCTATCGAGCAGCTCGGACTCTTTTGCTTTGGTCATCGCTTCAAGTTCGGCGACGTACTTATCAAGAAACTTCTGGACGTCTTTTTCGGCACGCTTGGCCTCATCCTCAGTCACTTCGTCGTCTTTTTTAAGGTGCTCGTTGGCATCACGGCGGATGTTACGCAGCGCGACACGGCCCGCTTCGGCCTTTCCGGCGAGCTGCTTGACAAACTCCTTGCGCCGCTCGGTAGTGAGAGCGGGAATGTTTAAGCGAATCCGGACACCATCGCTGTTGGGATTCAGGCCCAGCGAGCTATTGGTAATAGCTTTTTCGATCAGCGGCATTGCGGCCTTATCCCAGGGCTCGATCAGGAGCACACGCGGCTCGGGCGAGCTAATATTAGCCAAGTCTCGGACATTCATTGGCGTACCGTAGTAGTCTATCTTCAGGCCATCCAACATTGCCGGGTTGGCACGCCCTGTTCGCAGAGTGGCGTAGTCCGCAGCCGTGGACTCCAAGGTCTTGCCCATACGAACTTCGGTGTCTTTTAAGATGGTAGAAACACTCATGATTGACTCCTCTCGACCAGCGTCCCGATTGGCTCTCCGAGCACCGCACGCTGAATATTACCGGCAACATTCATATCGAAGACAATGATCGGCAAGTTATGTTCCATACAGTGCGTAAATGCCGTCAGATCCATCACTCGTAGCTTTTTATCCAGTGCTTCCTCAAACGTCAGGCTCTTGTAGGGCTTGGCATCGGCATGCGTGCGGGGATCTTTGTCGTAGACCGCGTCGGTGCCATTTTTAGCCATGAGCACCACCTCAGCCTCAATCTCAACGGCACGCAGCGCGGAGGCTGTATCGGTGGTGAAGTACGGATTGCCCGTCCCTCCCGCGAGAATGACCACACGGCCTTTCTCCAAGTGCCGGATAGCACGGCGGCGAATAAATGGCTCCGCGACCTGAGGAATGGGAATTGCGGTCTGAACGCGGGTGTCCACGGAGCACTTCTCCAGGGCATCTTGCAGGGCCATGGCATTGATCACCGTGGCGAGCATTCCCATGTAGTCGGCCTGGGCGCGGTCCATCCCCTGCTTCTCCCCCACGGAGCCACGCAGGATATTCCCGCCTCCCACCACAATGGCGATCTGGGTACCACCGGCCTGGATCTCAGCCAGCTCCAAGGCGATTTTTTGAATCGTCTCCGGCTCGATACCATAGCCCTGATCACCGGCGAAGGCCTCGCCAGAGAGCTTGAGCAGAACTCGATTGTAGTGAGGGCGGGATTCCATCGGTTACGCTTACCCTTCGGCCTTCTTGACGTTCTCCCCGACCTGGAAACAGGCGAAGCGAACGATGGAGGCACCGGCGGTCTCTTTCACAAGCTGACCAACCGTCTTCTTATCATCGCGGATGTAGGGCTGGTTGAGCAAAACAATCTCGCCAAGAAACTTATTGAGACGGCCCTGAACAGCACCCTCGATCACCTGTGCGGGCTTACCTGCCATCTTCGGATCGGCCTGGGTCTGCTCGGTGAGGATCGCCTTCTCTTTAGCGACAGTCACGGCATCCACATCCGCTGCTGTCAGGAAACGGGGCTTGGAGAAGCTGATATGCATCGCCACTTCACGTCCCAGCTCGGCAACATCGGTGCCCGAGAGCTCGATCAGCACGCCGATCTTGCCACCGTCGGTAGAGGGTCCCCCCGGATTGTGCACGTAGCTCACCAGAGTGTTGCCCGGCGCAGCACTGAAGCGCGTGAGGCGTCCAAAGACAATCTTCTCGCCGATTGTGCGTACCGTCTCGTCGAAAAATCCCTTCAGACCAGGATCGCCCAGAACATCGTCGGGGGTACTGCCCTTGCCCACTGCGCTCTTCTCGGCCAGTAGTCGCGCCAGTGCCTTAAAGTCATCGTTGCGTGCAACAAAATCGGTCTCGGAGTTCAGCTCGACAAGCGCACCGTCGGTGCCACCGTCGCTGATGTACGCCATGACCAGACCTTCGCCTGCCACACGGTCGCCCTTGTCCTTGACGCCCTTTTTGCGTAGCAGCTCGACAGCCGCCTCAAGGTCGCCATCGGTCTCACTCAGCGCCCTCTTACACTCCATCATTCCAAGGCCGGTGCGCTCGCGGAGCTGCGCCACCATGCCCGCTGTAATTGCAGCCATTTTCTTTTTTGGTTCCTTTCGGTTGAACAGAGCAAAGGGTAGGGTTTGTGCCCTACCCTCGCGGAAAACTCTATCGCCCAGGAGGGGGTAGATTGTTAAAGACTACTCGGCGTCGGCGGCTGCAGCCTCAGCAACTACCTCAGCGACTTCTGCGACAGGCACTTCGGTGCTCACTTCAGCAACTTCAGTGCTCACTCCAGCAACTTCAGTGCTCGCTTCAGCAACTTCAGTGCTCGCTTCTGTCACTTCCGCGACTGCCGTCACTTCAGCTTTTGTCTCACTCGCCAGAGCATCGGCAAAAAGATCGTCCGCATCGGCGATAACGGGCTTACCTTCATTGTCGTAGTCGAAGCCAGCACCCTTCTCGTCTTCTGCGAGCTGCCGGACACGGTCTGCCGTTGCGGCATCCACTCCAAAGGCGGCGGCCAGATCCCCTGTGGGAACCTCGTCCCATTCCTCTTGCTTCACTTCCACAATCGCCTCGGCGATCTTATTGGTAATGAGCTTAATGGCGCGAATGGCATCGTCGTTGCCGGGAATAATGTAGTCCACATCGTCCGGGTCGCAGTTTGTATCCACGATCGCAACAATCGGAATACCAAGCGCTTTGGCTTCCTGAACCGCAATATGCTCTTTTTTCAGGTCCACGATAAAGAGGCAGGAAGGAATGCGGGGCATGTCCTTGATACCGCCTAAGTAGCGCTCCAGCTTCTCGTACTCTTCCGTCAGCAGTGCGGCCTCTTTCTTGGTGAGGCGCAGGAGCGTGCCGTCGTCGGTCATCTCCTTAAGCTGGCGCAGGCGTGCGATTCGCTTCTGAATCGTGGTGAAGTTGGTGAGCATACCGCCCAGCCAGCGCTGATTCACGAAGTACTGGCGGGAGCGCACGGCGGCTTCTTGTACGGCATCGGAGGCTTGCTTCTTGGTGCCAACAAACAGAATGGTGCCGCCATCGGAGACAATGTCCTGGATGAACTTCTGGGCATCATCAAAGAGCTTTAGGCTCTGGTGCAGGTCAATAATATAGATCCCATTGCGGCTTCCGTAGATGTAGCGCTTCATCTTGGGGTTCCAGCGACGGGTCTGGTGACCGAAGTGGACGCCTGCCTCAAGCAGGTCTTTCATGGCAATAGTGGCCATAGGTTCTCTAGTTCCTTCTCGGTTTCTCCTCCTCTGATCCGCCCTTTTGGGACCGAGATTTGACCAGAGTGTGGCGTTAAAAAGGCGCGACTACTGCCGCGCCAGACACTTACGAAACCTTCGCAGTTTATCACGTGAAAAGGCGGCTAGCAATAATGATGTCAGGTTCTGGCACTGTCGAGAGACTTCGCAAGCTATTGCTGGTAAAATACCCAGCAGATGGCTACGACTCAGACCACACCGCGTGGCTCGAACACACCGCGCAAACCCAGGCCGCCGCGAAATACCGCGCCACGCCGGACGCGGACGAACACACGCTTCGCCTACGACACCTGGGGGATCGCGCTCTGTGCCCTGGGGCTAATCTTGCTCGCAACGCTGTTTGGAGCGGGAACCAACTCCGGAGATAACTTTCTGGGGCGCACGGTCGTCCACGGGTTTTACTTACTCTCGGGGATCGGGGCCTGGATCTTTCCCTTTGTCTTACTGGCGCTGGGAGGGATGCTCGCCATTGGCAAGAGCCGCTCAATAGATAACATGGGCGCACTTGCGGCGCTCTACTTGATCTTTATCGGCTGGTGGCACCTAGGGCATGTCGGGGGGATGAAGCTCGCCTACCACTTTGTCACCGATAACCTGGTCAATGGCGGCGGCTACATCGGCGGGGGGCTCTCGTGGCTCTTGCGCATGCTGGTGGGCGTGTTCGGGGCGCATGTGATCCTACTCGCGCTCACCGGAATCGGGATTCTCTACCTGGTGGATGTGCCGCTCCCCTCACTTCTGGGGCCGATTGAGCGCTTTATCGCCGAGTGGACGGGCAAGGGAAAAGACGCGGCCACGGCGCAGGCCAAAGAGGCCGTGGACAAGGCGCGGAAGAAAAATATTCCCGTGGAGCGCAAGCCTCTGGTGAAACCACCGCCCAGTGTCTTCAAGCGCACCACGCCGGAGCCGCTCGACGATGACCTCGATGTGGACGAGGCCACTCGGGAAGCGCCCACAAAAGGCCCTCAACCCGCGCTCTTCTCTTTTCGTAAGGAGAAAGCCCCCGCACCCGAGCTCCCCTCCAAGGAGGGGACTGTGGACGTGGACGACGAAGAGCAGACCGCGCCCATAGTGCCCCCCATCGCTATGCGTCCTGCGCCGACTGCTCCCAAGACCAAGTTCGCTTTTGTTTTGCCCAGCACCGGGCTCATGGCCCCCTCACCGCCCGCCCCCGCCAATGTGGCGGATGGAGAGAGTGAGGAGCGCCGCCAGATTATCTTGCAAACCCTCGAAGACTTCGGGATCGGTGCCGATGTGGCCGATGTGGCGTATGGCCCGACCATCACCCGCTACGAGATCGCGCTGGAGCGCGGTATCAAGGTCAGCAAGATCGTCTCCCTTGCGGATAATATTGCCATGGCCCTAGCCGCCATTGATGTACGCGTCGAAGCGCCCATTCCCGGCAAGAGCGCTATCGGGCTGGAAGTGCCCAATGCGAAGCCACGCGCCGTGAGCATTCGGGAGTGTCTTGAGTCCCCGGAGTTTCTCAACGCGCCGGGCAAGCTCACTTTTGTGCTGGGCCGTGATGTGACGGGTGCAGTTAAAGTGGCCGATCTTGCCAAGATGCCTCACTTGCTGATCGCGGGTTCCACTGGCTCCGGGAAATCCGTTGGGCTCAATACACTGATCACGTCGCTGCTGTACCGCAACTCCCCGCGCGAGCTGAAGCTTCTGATGATAGACCCCAAAAAAGTGGAGCTCTCACTCTACGAGGGCATTCCGCACCTTGCGTCACCGGTCATCACCAATGTGAAACAGGCACCGTCGCTATTTAAGCAAGCCTTGCGCGAGATGGAGACCCGCTACGATAAATTTGCAAAGCTCGGGACACGCAATATCGAGGGTTTCAATGCAAAAGTCGAAGAGGCGGAGCGCATTCCCTACTGGGTGATTATCGTGGATGAGCTGGCGGATTTAATGATGACCAGCGGCCCTGAAATTGAGACGAGCATCTGCCGCATCGCCCAGCTTGCCCGCGCCACGGGGATTCACCTGGTTATCGCGACGCAGCGACCGTCGGTGAATGTGATCACGGGCACGATCAAGGCCAATATCTCCAGCCGTATTGCCTTCGCCATGAACTCCGCCGTGGACTCCCGCACGATCCTGGACCAGACGGGCGCGGACAGACTCATTGGGCGTGGCGACATGCTCTTCATGCCAATTGATGCAGGCAAGCCCTACCGCATCCAGGGCTGCTATGTCAGCGAGCACGACACGGAAGCCCTCGTGAACTACCTCAAGGCCCAGGGCACGCCTAGCTTTGATGTCCTGCCCTCCACCCTCTCGCTAGCCACCGGCGATGATGACTCGGGCGACGGCGAGAACGATGATGATCTCTTTGAGAGTGCTGTTCGTTTAGTAGTGAGCGGCGGCAGTGCCAGCACGTCCATGCTCCAGCGCCGCTTCAAGATCGGCTACACCCGCGCCGCGCGCCTAGTGGACTTGATGGAACAGCGCGGCATTGTCGGCTCGCTCGATGGTGCCAAGCCCCGCGAGATCCAAATCTCCCGCGACGACCTCGATTCTATGTTTGGCAAGACCGGCGTCTTTGAGACGTGAGCAAAATAACCATGACCACACTCGTGCAGAAAAACGATCGCCTCACTGCCAAGCTCCGCGAGCTAGGAATTGACCAGGAAACAGTGTAAGCAATGCACTGGAGAGCTGCAACAGCGCTTGGGATCTTTCTCTTTCTGATTTTTGTTCTGGGAGGGACGCTTGATGAATCCTACGGCTCTGGCCCACCGTACTTCAGCCGCACGGTGAACATGGACAAGTGGTCAGACCCGACACCTCAACTCCTGTACTTCAGTATCCCTGGGGCAGTTTTGATCGTGGTGCTAATACTTCCACTCTTTCGTCGGCGTTAACTACCTGAGGTCAGCCCGGCACGGGCTTTGCGGCACGCAGTGCCATTGCAGACGCCGGTTTCCAACCGGCGGCGACTTAATCCCCAGTCACGGCTTGTTTGATGCGCTGCCAGAACCCCTTGCCGCTTTCATGGTGATCCGGTGTCTGGCCAGGAACCTCACCGCGCAGCTCGGCAAAGCTACGCAAGGATCTCTTCTGATCGTCGGAGAGCTTTGTGGGAACCTGGACGGCGATCACCACCGTGAGATCCCCTTTCTGGCTGCGCTGACGGATATTGGGCATTCCGTGGCCGCGTAGCTTAAAGCGTGTCCCGTTCTGCGTCCCCTCGGGGATATTCAGCGTGACGACTTCGCCGGCCAGCGTGGTGACGGAGATCGTATCACCCAGTGTTGCCTGCACAAACGTGAGGGGCTGGGAAATATAGAGGTCAATTCCATCGCGCTCGAAGTGCTCGTGCTCTTTTACCGAGAAGAAGACATAGAGGTCGCCGGGAGGGCCATTGAGTGTGCCCGCCTCGCCCTCGCCACGGATCGGCATCTGCATGCCATCGTCCACACCCGAAGGAACCGGCACTTTGAGCTCACGGGTCTTACGAACTTTCCCGCGCCCCGCACAGCCGCCACAGGGGCTCTTGACTACTTGCCCACGTCCGGAACACCGGGGACAGGTCACACTAGTCTGAACCGTACCAAGAATGGTCTGCTGCACCTGGCGTGTTGTGCCGACACCCCCACACTGCACACAGGTATCCGGCTTGGTGCCCGGCGCCGCGCCATTGCCACCGCAGGTATCACAGTTCTCCGTCCGTGGGATCGTGATAGTCTTCTCACTGCCTCGGAGCGCCTCTTCCAGGGTAATTTCAATGTCGTAGCGCAGGTCATCGCCGCGCTGTGGCCCAGGCCTTCGCCCACCACCACCACCGCCAAAAAAGACATTGAGGATATCATCGAGGCCCCCACCGCTCCCGCCCCCGAAGCCATCGAAGCCGCCAAAACCGCCGCCGGGGCCACCGCCCGAGCTTGCTGCGTGGCCGAAGCGGTCGTAGGCCCCTCGTTTCTGGGCATCGGAGAGAACCTCGTAGGCCTCCGCCACTTCCTTGAACTTTTCCTCGGCGCTGGCATCGCCCTGGTTCACATCGGGGTGCCATTTTCGGGCAAGCTGGCGGTAGGCCTTCTTAATTTCATCCACATTGGCACTGCGCTCTACGCTCAGCACCTCATAGTAGTCACGCTTGCTCTCGGTCGGCATCGGTATCGGAATCTCCTGTCGGGGAACTTATTTCTATTTGAATGGGCAGAACGGGAGCCATAGGCACCGTCTCTGTTACGTTATCGGTTACGTTGAGTGCTCCAGCGAGGGCATACATCGCATCGTTGAGAAGCTGCGTGCGCATCATCAGAGTCTGGGCATCCTCCCCCCGTAGCACCACTTGCAGAGCACCTATCGCCCGCAGAGCAGACTCCCACAGGGGTCTTGCATTCACGGGAACGGCTTCGGCAGCGGGGAGCTGTTTTTGGGCATGGTAGAGGGTACTGTCGGCCAGGTTACGAGCCTCTTCCAGCACACGCCGCAGTTGATCACTCTTCGCATAGGCCGCAGCCTCGGTAACCATCTGCTCCACTTCCTCGGACGAAAGCCCAGATGCCGCCGTCACGACGATCTGCTGGACGCAGCCAGTCGCCTGGTCTTTTGCTGAGGCATGCAAGATTCCATTGGCATCAATATCGAAGAGTACTTTAATCTTGGGGACGCCACGGGGAGCGGGCCGAATACCGGTCAGCAAAAACTTACCTAGGCTTTTATTGTCTGCCGCCATCTCACGCTCTCCTTGAAGCACATGAATCTCGACGGCGCTCTGGCCCTCGGATGCAGTGGTAAAAGTCTCGGTCTGGCTGGTAGGAAGCGTCGTATTTCGCACAATCAGGCGGGTCATTACTCCCCCGAGAGTCTCGATTCCGAGCGAGAGCGGTGTGACATCCAGCAGCATCAGGCGCGTGAGCTCTCCCGCCAGCATCCCGGCCTGAATCGCGGCTCCGGCGGCCACGGCTTCATCGGGGTTAATGCCCTTAAAAGGATCGCGATGAAAAATCTCGCGTACCATGTCCTGAATGGCGGGCATCCGGGTAGCACCACCAACCAAAACGATCTTATCAAGCTGGTTCGGAGCAAGGCAAGCGTCGTTAAGCGCCTGGTAGGTGGGATCACGCATCCGGTCACGGAGCGCCTCCGTCAGTTGCTCAAACTGTGTCCGGTAGAGAGTTTGCTCCAGATTAAGCGGATCATTGCCTTTCTGAGCGATAAAGGGCAAGCTGATGGTTGTGCTGAGCATTGCAGAGAGCTCAACCTTGGCTTTCTCTACCGCTTCTTTCAGACGCTGGTGGGCAACCCTATCCAGGCGCAGATCAACTCCATGCTTTTGCTGGAATTCGTCGGCCAGCCAAGCAAGAATCGCTTCGTCCCAGTCGTCGCCTCCCAGCCGTGTATCGCCACAGGTAGCCTTGACATTGAAAACCCCCTCAGCGATCTCGAGAATCGAGACATCGAAGGTGCCACCTCCCAGATCCCAGACTAAAATGGTCTGTGGCTCGTCTTGATCCAGGCCATAGGCTAGAGCGGCGGCGGTGGGCTCATTGACAATGCGCAGCACCTCAAGCCCAGCGATCTGTCCGGCGTCTTTGGTAGCTTGGCGCTGTCCGTCATTGAAGTAGGCGGGAACTGTTATCACAGCACGGTCTATCGGCTCGCCCAAGTAGGCTTCTGCATCTTGTTTGAGCTTCAGCAGCACCATGGCACTGATTTCAGGGACAGAGTAGGCCCGGTCCTCCACATAGACTCGGTGGTCCGAGCCCATGTAGCGCTTCATGGAAGCAAAGGTTTTCTCCGGGTTCGTGACCGCCTGACGCTTCGCTATCTGGCCCACGAGGCGCTCTCCGTCGCGGGTGAAGCCGACCACGGACGGACAGAGACGGGAGCCTTCCGCGAGGGTTATCACGGCTGGCTTACCCGCCTCTAAAATCGCCACCACGGAGTTCGTGGTGCCAAGGTCAATCCCGACGATACGGCCCATCGTTGTGTGTACCGTTACTCCCCAAGCCTAGATATCCGTCCCCTCGGAGTCGTCATCGGGCATGATCAGCGGGTCTTCCTCTTCGGGCTCCTCATCTACCAGCATGTCGCTGCCCTCTTCATCGTCACCAAACTGCGAGTCGTCGAGCTCGGCTCCCAGGGCGGCGGCGGCACGTGCCAGCTCGTCGTCGGGCAGCGCTAGCGGATCCATGTCAACCTCGATATCGCGTGCGCCCACAACCGCTTCCTGATCCGCGATCGCCTCGCGGCCCGCCAGGGACTGCTCGTCGAACTTGAACTGTACCTTACCCTCTGCAATCTCTTCCAGGGCAATAGTGAGGGGATTGGTGGAATCGGTGGGCAGACGTGGACGGCTCCCCTCTTTGATCTGCTTGGCACGCTTGGCGGCAAGAATCACCAGAGCATACTTACTTTCAACCTGCTTATCAATCTTGTCGGGGGAGGGGTAGATCATGTTGTTGCTTACTTTCTGCGTGTGCCTGTTCGAGCTCCAAGATCACTTTGACACCAGCGATATTGACTTGGCGCTCTTCCGTCAGGTGGCGCACATGCGCCAGGGTACGAATATCTGCATCCGAGTAAAGCCGTCTGTTTGAGTCTGTGCGGCAGGGAACAACGATTCCCTCCTGATCGAGCACGCGCAAGACCCAGCAAGGTAAACTTGCAAGCCTCGCGGCGACACTGATCACATAGACCGGCTCATTTTCAGTATGCGGCATGGGTTTAGAAAAACGCGGACACAAAAACCGCAATGCACATTGTAGGTCTTTCCCTCAAAAATAGCAAGACGATCCCTAAGAAAGTCCATTTTTTTTCACAAGTTTGCAACCCTTTGAAGTCCGGGCCATACTAAACTGTCAGACAATATAAAAAGGAACTTCGGAATGAGTCTGTTACAAGATGCGGCCCGCTATGAAGAACAACACTGGCGCAACCGCCTGAGTGGCTGGCGTCGCCAAGCCGCACGGGACTATCTCGGGCAGCTTGGTAAGGTCGTCGGGCTACTCGTACTGAGTCTTCTCTTACTGGATGGAGCACGGCGCGATGTCTCCCACGGGTTTGCCTCGGTCGTGGCCGTTACGGGTGGTGCCACGCTCCAGACCGCCAGCGGCAAGAGCGCCCCGGCTCCCAGCTTCGTTGGGCAGTCTTACTCTCTAGGCGACACCCTGGTCACAGATGGAACAGGCACGGTCACCGTCGCCTTTCCGGACAGCAGTGTTGTCCAGCTCGGCCCGCTGAGCCAGCTCCGGCTCAGCCAGAGCGATGCCTTCCGTAACGGCCGTCGGCTACGCCACTTTCAACTGATGTCCGGTTCGGTACTGACTTATGGCTCCTCTGATCTCACGACCAGCTTTACGGTGCCTGGCAGCGATAAAACAGCCCAGAAAAACGGGGGGTTCGCCTTCGATACCCGCCGGGGCTTCTCTCCAAGTAGTCCATCCGCCTTGGGGCGCTATGCGGCAAAACCTGGTTTTCTCGTGGGGCCAGAGCGTGTCGCTTGGTGGCCGCTGGACACCCTGCTCAGCCAGCTGGGCATCATGGGCAGCGGGACTCTTCTCACCACGGATAACCAGCGACGCGATGCCTGCCGATCAACATGCGTTGCGCTTCAGCAAGCCCTCAAAAATATGCCGAGCTTGCCGATCAACGAGCCGCTTGCTTTGGAAACACTCGGCCTTACTGCTGACGAGCTGGGCACTGCCCAGAGAGCCGTCGCGGGGCCTAGTGTATTGATTGTGCAGGCCGGGACTAACTTTATTGCCATCGTCAGAGCGCGCGACTCCATGGGCACCGTCTTCAAAATCACTCCTCAGGGAGTTCAAGCGCAGCCGCAAAAATAGCGGTGGCCAAGTTCGGGTAGAATAGTGACCATGGAGCGATTTGCTTTCATCATTCACCCCATAGATATCCGCAAGGACATGAGCCGTATGTCTCCGCTGGCAAAGCACCTGCCGGAGACACTGCTGGCCACGCTCCTGCGCCAGCTCCCCCCCCGCCCCGTGGCGCACCTAACGGGAATTCGCTCTGCCGCAGGCGCTGTGGCAGAGGGCTGGTTCATCGTCTGCACCCTCACCCCCCACCAGCTCCTGACGCTCCCTGCCGAGCAGGTCTACGACAAGCTCCAGGCGTGTTGTGAGCTCGCCGAGGGGTTGGGCGCGAAGATTATCGGGCTAGGTGCACTGACGAGCGTGGCAGGCGATGGGGGAATCACTCTTGCCACACGCACGAAGCTCGCGGTCACGACGGGCAACTCCTACACGGTCGCCACAGCCGTCGAGGGCGCGATGCGGGGAGCGGAGCTCATGGGGACGCCTTTTTCGTCCGCAAATGTCGCCATTGTCGGAGCCAGTGGCAGTATCGGCCACACCAGCGCTTTGCTGCTCGCTCCCTACGCCGGGCA
>JANNDD010000505.1:0-10284 GCA_031387365.1 Armatimonas sp.
AAGAGAGTGCCAAGCAGGCTCGCGCGGGCAAGAGTCATGGCGTTTCATTCGCCGCAGTCCGATATAATCCCTTGTCTATGGCTATGTCTGTCTGGCGGCTCTTTCTTCTCGGTGGCTTTCGGCTGGAGCGCACGGGTGAGACAATCACCAAGCTTCGCACGCAAAAGACTGTCACGCTTCTGGCGTGGCTCGCGCTATACCCGCACCGGGAGCACGGGCGCGAGGAGCTGATCGAGCGCTTCTGGCCCGAGAGTGAGCTGGAGCAAGGCCGCGCCAGCCTGCGCGTCGCGCTGAACGCGCTCCGAAAAGTATTAGAGCCGCCTCCGACACCCTCCGACACGGTACTGATCACCACCCGCACTCATATTAAAATCCGCCCCGAGGCTCTCACGACCGATGTCGCCGCGTTTGAGGCCGCCGTCAAGTGCAAAGACAACACAGAGGCGCAGAGGCTCTACGCCGGCCCCTTTCTGCCGGGCTACTACGACGAGTGGATTGTCGAGGAGCAGGAGCGGCTGGAGGGGCTACGAGAGAGCCTGCCCCCTAACCCCCGCCCGGCGGGGGAAAAAGCTCCCCCGCCGGGCGGGGGCGGGGGGGGCGAGCAAACCAACCTCCCGCTCACGCTCACCCGCTTCTTCGGGCGCGAGGGCGAGCGGGAGCGGCTGACGACGCTGCTCACCGATCCAACCCTACGCGTCGTGACACTCACGGGGCCGGGAGGAACGGGAAAGACGCGCCTCTCGATTGAGACAGGTCGGCAGCTCCAGGAGCGCTTCTCGGGTGGGGTGTGGTTTGTGGCGCTGGCCGAGACACAAGATGCCCAGCGCATTCTTGAGGGCCTGCGCGATGCCTTAGAGCTTCCCCGGAGCGGCGATGCGCTGGCGGCAGTTCGGGCACGGCTTGGGTCAGAGCCGAATCTCGTGATTCTAGACAACTTGGAGCAGCTCATAGACGATGCCGCGCTCGCTCTGCCGCAGCTTCTCACGCAGCTTCCGAACACACGCTTCTTGCTCACGTCGCGCATACGCCTCGGGCTTCCGGGGGAACATGTCTTTCCGATTGCTGCCCTGCCGCTGCCGCAACCCACGGAGCCGCTGGAGCGCCTCGCCACCAACGCCGCGCTCGCGCTTTTCTGCGACCGTGCCCGCGCCGCCCTTCCCGAGTTTGGACTGACGGTGCGCAATGCAGAGACTCTCGCCACGCTCTGTCGCCAGCTTGAGGGCGTGCCACTCGCGCTGGAGCTAGCCGCGAGCTGGGCGGGACAGCTCACGCCAAAACAGATGCAGGAGCGCTTTACGGCGGCACTGGCAATCGAGGGCCGACGAGTGGACCGAGAAGTGCGCCATCTCTCGGTGCGCGCCGCGCTACGCTGGAGCCTGGAGCTGCTTCCGGTAGAGCTTGCGGCACTCTTTGCCCAGCTCTCGGTCTTTCGGGGGGGCTTTACGGCAGAGGCCGCAGAGTCGGTCTGCCTGGCTCCTGCCACGCGCTTTGCGCTGAGCCGCTTGCGGGAGCACTCGCTTCTCACGGCAGATTTCTCGGGCGATGTCCCACGCTTCTCAATGCTGGAGAGTGTGCGCGAGTTCGCTGCCGAGTGCCTGGGAGAGAACACTTCCGTGCTCCGCCGTCGCCACGCCCAGTGGCTGCTTACCATCGAGCAACAGAGTGTCGCGGAGACGCTGGCGGAGCGCGAGAACTGCGAGGTGGCTCTGGAGTTTCTGGAGACAGAGAGTCCTCAAACCGCGCTTCAGCTTGCGTCTAGGATTGTCCGCCCCTGGCAACAGGCAGGGCTCTTCGATGCAGGCATTACGATGCTGGAGCGTATTCTGGCACTCTTCCCGACCGATCCGCCCTCGGCAGAGCTCAGGCTAGCTCTTTCGGGGCTGGGCGCACTCTATTTTTACAAAGGCGAGACCGCACGCGCACGCCAGTCATTTGAGCGCTGTCTGCGAGTGGCGGTAGAACTCGGGGACCAGTTCGCGGAGGGTGAGGCCCAGCGTAACCTGGGAACCATCGCGGTCGCCGAGGGAGACTATGTCAGCGCCACCCGAGCACTCAGCGGCGCTCTTCAGAGCCTCCCCCTACCACGCCCCCCTCTTGTTGAGGTTCTTCTTCACACCAACCTGGGAATCGCCCACTACGCTCTGGACGAGTTTCCGGCTGCTCGAACGCACTTTACGGCGGGCATTAAGGCCTGTGAAGCGGTTCCCGAGGCGCGCTGGGCAGTCAATAGCTGGCATGGCCTAGGAGCCGTTGCCACGGAGCAAGGCGATATCCAAGAATCAGAATACTGCCACCGCCAAGGGCTCGCGCTGAGCCGTCAAGCCGCGGAGCCGATGATGATTGGCGACGGTCTGAGCCTGGTGGCGACCTGCCGGATGGATAGCGGCGATCTACGAGAAGCGGCTCTTCTCCTCCAGGAGTCCGCCCAACAGTTCCATTCCTGCCACGCCCACGATATGGACCGTCGGCTATGCGATGAGACAGCACGCCTTCTAGTGCTCCTGAAAGAACCCAAGGGGGCGGCTCGTTTTCTTGGCTACGCGAACCACTTGATCGAGACACACCAGATCCATCTCTTTGGTTCTGCCGTTCGGGATCGTAGCAAAGTCCATCAAATGCTCCAGGAAGTGCTCGCTCCCGAGGTACTGGCACGGGAGCTTTTGACGGGCACGCAGCTCGCCCGCGAGGTATTTTACGACCAGCTCAACGCAACTCTAAAGCGCGTGCTGGTGTGATGAACTGAGTCAGATGCTCAGCGGCGCGGGCGGGGAGCCGGACAAAGATACCAGGGAAGATTCCGCCCACGACCAGAAACAGCAGTGCCGTGGTTAGTACAACACGCTCCCGAGGAAGTGCATCCACCATGCCCTGTGCCTCAACTCCATGCCGACCTAAAAAGAGTGCGGCGAAGAAACGCAGCAGGCTCACGGCATTGAGTGCCGTCACAATAGGCAAGAAAACACCGATCAGCTCGTGGGTTTCCAGGGTTCCGTGGAGCAGCAAGTCCTCCGCGCAGAAGCCCAGAGTCAGAGGCAGGCCCACCAGTGCTAGCCCGGAGACCACAAAAAAGACCGCAAGGCGTGGAGCCGCCATCCCAAGGCCGTAGAAACGCCGCAAGTCTAGCCCCTCGCCTACCCGAGCCTCTAGACCCGCAATGATAATCGCCAGAACCGTCGTCGAGACCGCCACGACCTGCCAGTGAATAAGCGCCCCGGCAATGCCCTCGGTGCTATGGCTGGTGAGCCCGGTGAGAATGAACGATGCCTGACTGATCGCGAGAAAGGCAAGCAAGCGCCGAGGCTTGCGCTCCACCAGGGCAAGTAGAGCCGTGTACGCCGACGTAATCAAGGCAATCAGCCCAAGCACGGGCAAAAGCTGGCGGGCGGGTTCGGGAAGCTCGGGGATAACCTGGTGTGTCACCAAAAATCCCCCTAGGTGGCCGTTCACGAGAAGTGCAAAAGGCAGGAGCGGGCCTTTCTCGTAGGCGGCGACAATAGAGCCATGCACTGGCCAGAGCCCCTTGCGCAGGAAAATGGCACCAAGAAAGAACCCGAAGGCAAGGGTTGGTGCGGTCTTTGTTAGAACCAGCCCCGCGATCAGACAGAGCGTGCTTGCAAGAAGGGTGGCTTTTGTAAAGCGTGGCAGGGTCTCCACAAAGAAGCCCCGCACCAGAAATGGAACCAGAGACCCTCCCCAACCAAGTGCAAGTATGATCGGGCTCTCCGTGGCGTAGGCCATCTGAGTCGTGGCCGTGATCAGCAAGATACCAGAGAGCCAGTGGGGAGAGACCATGCGGCGAGGTGCGGCAATACAAACCCCCAGAGCCAGCGCCACCAGAAGCGAGAGAGGCGGCGCACTGAGCGCATCGAGCCGAAACCCACTGCTCCAAGGCTCTGGGTGGTACTCTCCAACGCGGAGTACATCCGTGTAGGCCAGCAGGAGCGGCAGGAGAGCGATCAGTAGCCCGGTGACGGCCACCCGGCGTGCTCTTCTCGTCTCTGTCGTGCGCCAGGTCAGTAGCGCGGCAATCACCAGAACCGCGAGACTGGCACTCAGCCAAGGAAAGCGTAGTGGGTCATTCATGGGTATTTTCCGTTTTCTTTTTGCCCGAACGCTGTAGCCCTGTCGCCAGGCGCAGCACCGGCCCGATTAAGAAACGCTCGACGATGGTATCCAGGTGTCCTCGATCCAGCGCCAACCGGTAGAACCAGTGCCGCACCGACTCGGGAAGTAGCTTTTTGTAGTGCTCCCCGGATGTGCTCAGCGCACCGCCTGCCGCTGCGTGGACGTGATGGTAGTCGTGGAGCATAGAGGGGGCGCGCAGGAACTCCAGGGTACGCACGGCGGCGTGGCCGACGATATGCCAGAGAGCCAGTGTCGTCCAGCCCATGCCCAGCTCTGCAAAGACCAGCCCGAGCTGGGTAAGAGACGCATGAGCGAGGCCCGTCTTGGTATCGGCGGCGGCGCGCCCTGCCAGCGTCCCGTGGAGTGCCGTCGCCAGCCCAACGACCACCACGATCCCTGCGGCCACTCGAGACTCTTGCAGGAGCGGCTGTGCGCGCAAGAGCAAGTAGGCCCCCGCATGCACCGAGAGCGCTCCGTAGAAGATCGCTGTAGAGGGTGTCGGGCCTTCCATCGCCCTCGGAAGCCAGCCGGAAAACGGCACCTGTGCTCCCTTTCCCATCGCCGCCAGAAGAAAGAGCAAACCAAGAAGAGTCGCCTCGCCCGCATGAATCTGGGAGAGCGCCTCAAAGCCTGCCGAGCCGGTCTGTCCGTGGAGCAAGACCACCCCCACCAAGAGGCCAATATCGCATGTTCGGTAGGTCGCGAAGGCACGGAGCGCGTTTTTCACGGGTTCATCGCGGTGCTGGAAAAAAGCGATCAGCATCACACTCGTCAGCCCGACGAGCTCCCAGCCGCCGATCACCACATCGAAAGTGGCTGCTGAAAACAGCAACAAGATCCCAAAGCCAAAGAGATGCAGGAGCAGGAAAAACCGAAAAAAGCCCGGATCACGGTGGATGTAGCTGCCCGAGAAGCGCCCGACAACACCCACCAGAATCGCGCCTAAGAGCTGAAACGGCAGTGAGACAGAGTCGGCCAGAAGCCGCAGAGGGAAGCGGTAGTCGTGCACCACAAACCAGCTCCCTAGCTCCGCGACCACCCGATGCTGCCCCGTGATTACCATACCAAGAGCGAGCGCCAGCGCCAGTGTTGTCACGATGCCATAGCAGAGTGCCGTCAGCTTGGTGACCGTCTTTTCCGGTGGCTCCCACCCTAGAAGCCACGCAAAGCCCAGCGAGAGAAAACTCACCCCTGGCACGGCCACAATTCCACACAGAAGTGCAATCAGCAGTGTCATTTGTGTCACTTAATTCCTGTGATCTTTGCCATTGAGAGGTGATGGAGCTTGCCGCCAAACCACTCCACCGACGAGCTGACTTCGGGCAGAGGCACTTCACGCTCATCCAGAACCACAAACGATCCATTTTGATAGAGGGCGACCTCCCCACTCTCGGGGTCCAGGGTCGCCAGACGAATCCAGCGATTCTCCACCAGCTCCGTGACCAGCGCACTACGGCGCACAGCCTCCATCAGCCGCTCTGGGGTTGTCTCCGCGACCAGTAGAAGTCGAACAGGCTCGTGCACCTCGACCATCTGCCAGGGCAGACCTGTTCTCAGATCACTGGCGTGGCCGTTCATCACTCCCACTAAACCCGTCACGTTGTGCGGGAGCTTTGTCCCAGAGCCGTAGCGCTCATTGTCCACAAACGAGAAATAGTACTCCAAGTTGATCCCCGCACAGACCGGCCCGGCGGCTCCCAGAAGCGCGGCGAGGCTATTGTTCTCGGCATCTTGTGTCGAGTCGTAGCTCACCAGAAACGCACGGCGGTCCAAAAACAAGCCCCGTGTGATGGCGCGACGCCCCACCATACAGACGGCGTTGGTAGCATGACCGTACTCTGGGCGCGGCTCTGCCAGGTGCTCCGAGCGAGCCTGGACATGCCGCAGCGCAGCCTGGGGTGTGACATCGCCCTCGGCGGCTTCAAAGCGACGAGAGCGCTCCAGAGCATTACCTGCCCGCGCCGCCTCTAGGCTTGCGCGAACCCGCTCAAACTCCGCTTGGTGGCCCGTGGGGATTTTATCGGTATCAAAGAGCAGCACCTCATCGCTACAGGTATCGTGGTAGCCACCGACAAACCAAGTGTCCTCAGGAATCACGAGGCCCTCGCTCGCCAGCTTCTCGCGCACCTGCGGATGATTCGCCATCGCGGCAAAGAGCCGGGCATTGGGGCCGCCCCGCCGCCCCCCACACGCGCCGCAGTCGTGGGCAGACTCGTGGGGATTGTTGAGGCTGGTGGAGCCATGCCCCAAGAGCACGATCAGCCGAGAGTGGTTGCGTGTCAGGCCACCCGCCCGTAGCATCCCCCCCACACGCGCCGCTTTTTCATCCACGGAGAAGCCCGGAAGTAGCCCGTGAATTAGCTCCTCACTCTCGCGCAGTAGCGCAAGCTCGGTGCGAGGGGAAGGCAGGAGCGCATTTTCCAGCCGCCGCCGCACCTTGCCCGCTGTACGGGGTGCCAGCACACGGGTCACGAGGGGAATGAGCGCAAAAACGCCCCACCCGATACTTGTCACCACGCCCCGCACCAGGGTTCGTGAGCCCCGCGATGCCGCGTGTGCAAGTGCGGCCCACTGCCGACGACGGCTCTGGCGGAGCAGGTGTGTCTCTTGCTCCCCTTCGTGCGGAACCTCAAAGACGGCGTGCTGTGGCTGCACCACGACGGGACAGAGCGGCACGCCATGGGCATCATCAAGCCCCTGAAAATGCACGGCGACCCCAAAGAATCCCGCAGCCCCCAGTGTCTCGATCTCCGGGTCAAGCTCCTCTAAAGCACGGCGCATAGACTCCTCACGCTCGTCAATGCAGAACACCACTTGCGCCACGGGGCGTGGACGGGGCGCACTCAGATCGAGCGTACGGCGGTGCTGCCGAAGGGGCTTTAGAATCTCTTGCTCATGACGGCGCTCATAAGCCAGATGGAAAAGTCGGCAGCACTCGTGCTCAGAGAATGCTTCGACCTCCGCACACCAGGGCTCAAATGCATCTCCAGAAAGCGCGGTGGCGCTCAGCCCGAGGCGCGAAGCGGCATCAAAGAGCTGAGCGGCACGCAGACGCAGTGTCTGTTTTTGTGGTGGTAGATCCGGGGAGCTGCGCTGCCAGTGGGTATTAACTGCCCCTTGTTGCCCCCGCCAGGCATTCTTCGCCGCGACTCTCAACAGTGTCAAGCGCACCGCAAGATACTCCATGAGCGAGGCCCGCACCGGCGTGTAGGGCGCAAGCTCGGGCTGCTCCTCTAAGCGATGAATTAGCCCCGCCCAGCCCGGAAGCGCCAGCAGCTCCGCCGTCAGAAATGCCTCCCATCGCGCCTCGGGAACCTCAAAATGCTCCAAAGTCTCTCGCACAAGCGCTTCAGGCGTGCCTTGGTGGGCCCGAAAAGTGCGCTGGACTCCCACTAAAAGTTCGGGCTCCAGAAGTCCTGGCGCACTGAGCAGGGCATGCACGGCGGCGTAGAACCCTTCGTCGCGGCGGGGGAGCGCCCAGTCAGAAAGCCCCTGATCCACAAACACCGAGCAGAAACGAATCAGCCAGGGGTGAATCACCTCGTCAATATCCGTACCCGTCCAGGCGAGAACGCCATCGCGAGGACGTGTGGGAACAAGCGGCTGCGCCGCCGCTTCGGCAACTAGCCGCGACTCACAGGCAAAAAAGAGCGAACGGGCGGAATCGCCTTCTAGAAGCCCCTCTTCCTCAATCGCCCAGTCTAGGTTCTGTGCCGTCAGGAACCTTTTCGGTGTGAGCATCAGGCACCGGCGCAGTGCGCTTCGCGTGAGCTTCCCTGGCCAGACCTCCGCATAGGGCTCAGCAGCGAGTACGGCTTCAATATCTTCTTCTTGAATGCGCCCTCTCTGAAGCTCCCTGCGAAACTGTGCCTCGCTCATGTAGGCCGCTGTCCCAAAGACCTTCGATGCCTCCAGAACGGCTGTCTCAAAAGGCAGGTGCTGAAAAGCATGGAGCGTGTTGTGATGAATAAAGACCCCAATCGGCCCCTGCATCGGAAGTAAGTGCGCCGCGTGTGCGAGCGCCGCCGTGAGTGTGTTGATTTGTGTTTTCTGTGCTTGATTCATTGAATTCATCTTGGAGTAACTCCCAGTTTTTCTTGTAAGACAGCAAAACGTGTGCGGCTAACAGGAAGCTGCTGGCCGCCCCGAAGCCGCACGCCATACGAGTGACTTCCCAGATAAAGCAGCTCCTCAACGGCCTCTAAGTTCAAAATGCATGAGTCGTGGACGCGCAAGAAAAGCTGTGTAGGTAAGAGGCGCTCCAGCTGACTGAGGGTGTAATAGGTCTTGTACTCACCATCGGCTAAATACACAATAACCCGCTTGTCTTGCGCCACGGCGCTACGGACTTCCTCCACACGTGGCAGGAGCACGGAGTAGTCCTGCCGAATGGGCAGGCGCTTGAGTGGCGCAGCAGGCAGCTCAATCTCCGCCTCGGGCGTGTTGCTCGCCAGGCGCGCTCTTGCCCGTTCGAGTGTCTGAGCGAGACGGACACTGGCCACGGGCTTGACCAGATAGTCCAGCGCAGCATGCTCAAAGGCAGCAAGAGCGTGTTCCGAGTAGCCCGTCACAAAGATAAGCAAGACGTGTGGGCAGCTCTGGCGTAGTGCCGCCGCGAGCTGAAGCCCCGTGAGTCCGGGCATCTGGATATCCAGAAAGAGAATCTCAGGCTGAAGGTCCTCATTAAGCTGTAGCGCCTGTGTCGCACTCTCCGCCTCACCTAGCACAGTCACTCCCTGGTCCTCTAAGAGCTGGCGCAAGTACGCACGGGCCAGTGGCTCATCGTCCACAATCAAGGCTTTCATCGCGGCACCATAAACACAGCCAGCGTGCCCTGATTTTGTTTCGAGAACAGCCGCAACCGAGCGGAGCGCCCCAGAAGCAAGACAAGCTGCTCGTTGGCGATCTGGAGCCCGTGGGGCCGCCCCCCACTCTCGGCGCTCCAGGCACTTCGGGCGTGCGTCAGGCGCTCCGGCTCCATTCCCATGCCACTGTCGGCCACACAAACCAGAGTCCCTCGCTGCCGCTGCACGATCCGAATCCGCAGCACAGCAGGCTCTAGGCGTGGCCCGATTCCATGCAAAATTGCATTCTCCACCAACGTCTGAAGCGCAAACGGTGGCACCAGTGCGCCGAGACACTCCGGCGCGATGTCTTGCTCCACACAGAGCCGCTTACCGAGGCGCAGGGATTCGAGTTCTAAGTACCCCGTGACGGCATCCAGCTCGTCATGCAGGGGCGTCAGGCTGCGGGGGGCACTCTCCAGCGCCCTCCGCATGAGCTGCCCGAGCTGCACCACGGCTTTCTCGGCTTTCAGCGGCGCAATCCGACAGAGCGCCGCAATTGAGGTCAGGGCATTGAATAGAAAATGGGGATGTACCCGCGCTTGCAGCGCCGCAAGCTGCGACTCGACGAGGCGGGTGCGGCTCCGCTCTACTTCCAGCCGTAGCCACTCGGAGCGCTGGCGCGCCTCGGCATCGCTGAGCACCATCTGGAGCAAGAGCGCCCCGAGGCCATTGGCCGCAACTTTGAGGACAGCAAGCTCTAGCGAAAAAACGATCTCTCCCTGACTGTGTAGCAGCGTCCGTGCCAGAATCGCTCCCAGCTCCGCAAGAATAATCGCAAGCACACACGCCAGGATTGTTTTATTTGCTGGGAACGTGCGCCGGACGATAAAACCAGCTCCAAGGCTCATTGCCAGCGCAACCCATGTCCGCATCAAAGCTTCTTCGTGGAGAAAGAGAGGTGCCCCCAGTCCAACGATCAGCGCGGCGATTCCGCCGATGCGTGCCCCAAAGCGTAGGGCCACAAAGGTGATGATCAGCGTGTAGGTGTCGTAGGGTGAGCGCTCGCGCGCCACCCAGAGCTCCACCAGCCCGACCAACCCAAAGAGCACCCCTAGCCGCCCAATGGCCTGCAGAGGCTTACGCGTTAAGAGGTAGGCAAAGACCACAATAACGCAGGTGCTCTTGAGGAACTCATCAAGTGCCTCTGGGTTGATATTCACAAAGCTATTTTATCTCCAAGCCATTGCCCTCACCGAGCTTGGCAAACTGCCCGATTGCGCTGTCGTAGACAAAGACCTCGCCCGTCTCGAACTTATACATCCAGCCATGCAGGTTAATCTGCCCACGAGACGCGCGACTGGCAATAATCGGC
>JANNDD010000581.1:0-6469 GCA_031387365.1 Armatimonas sp.
CAGTACCAGAGAGTCCGCCGACGTCTGATCCGAGCGGCACCCGGTGAGTAGCACCGTGGTTTCTCCGTCGGGCTTGAGGTCATCTGCACCCGCACGCGGCGTACTAGGCAGTGCAGGCGCGCCCTTGATCGTCACTTCCAGCGAGCGTGCCTGGTCACTGCCCCGTAGCCCTGTACCGCTATGGCAGGAGTCGAGCATGACAAATACATTCTTGGTACGAAGCTGCCCCACCCACTTTCCAAGATCGTCGTCGGTGACATAGGAGCTAATCGTGCCACCAGAATCATAGGGGCACAGGGCTTCGTCCTTGCCATCGGCTTCGTCTTTGTTGATATCGGGAACCTGCGTGCCATGCCCTGAGTAATAAAACACCACCAGATCGCCAGGCGCTGCCTTCTGAATCAGATGCTCGCGAAATGCCTGCTCAATCCCCGCACGGGATGCCGCTGTCTTTTCCAGGCTCAGGATGTTTCTTGGCTTGAATCCGTAGATATTTTCGAACACACTACGCATTGCGGGAAGGTCGTTTATCGGCCCGCTGAGCCAGTTGTCGCGCGGCTGATTTTTCATCTCCGTTACCCCGACAAACAGGGCATATTTTTCTGCATGTGCTCGGTTTGGAAGTGTTACGAGAACTAGTAGGAAAGTTAATAGAGTTCCCCAATAACTCTTTATGAAACATTTTTGCATCGTACTTCCCAGTTTAGCACGCCTTCGTTACGACAGCGTTACAGAGTTATAGAGGATGAAGATGAAGATGAAGGCTAATCCGGAATTTTATCCAGAAACGACTTGAACTCGGCGAGGCGCTGGAGAATATCGCCCGAGGGGCCGCCGTTCTCCGATGTCCAGACCTGCCGCGCCCACTGGTTCAGCTCGCGCATACCCACCCAGCGAATGTAGGCGATCTCGGCACGCTCGGCGGCTTTCTGAGAGAGTCCACCCAAGTTATAGAGGAACGCGGCTTGGGCATTCACCGCCGCACGGGCCGCGATAATCTTCTCGACAGTGGCAGTGGAGAGCTGCTGGGTTCCTGCATGGCGGTAGAACAGTGCCGCCCACTCGCCCTCACCCTGAAGCACCACACGCTGGGCTGCTACATCGTGCCGGGTTGGCATGAGCCCCAGAATAAAAAGAACGCCAAGCAGCCGCCTCAGGATCTGCCCCTCGGAGTCGCTGGCCTTGCTGGGAGTGGTGACGAGCTTCCCGAGCTGCTCCAGTGCCGCAAAATGCACCTCAAGCCGCTCCCGATCCCGTGCCACAGACGCTTGCGCCAGGTGCTCCGCGTGCTCCTCCAGATGCTTTCTCGCCAGCGGATCGAGCACTGTCAGCTTCAGCGCGGTCTCAGGATGCACCAGCACTCCGCCCAGCCGTCGTACCAGAAGAGCGCCAAAGCCCAGCACCCCCAGATAGCCAAATGTGTAGACACTGCCCACAATTCCTGAGACACCAATGGTCAGGATAAGTACCAGTGCTTCGAGCCGCGCTGTCTGGAGCTTCTTCGTAAACTCCGCAATAAAAATCGCCTTTCGGTTCTCACGGTCCAGCGTGATGCGATCCCGATCCCGGTGGATACGCTCCTTGACACGCCGCACCAAGCCCGAGGAACCTTTGCCATCCGCGAGCTTGCGGGAGCTGCCCCCCGGCCCTGTCCATAGGTTGCGAATCGCCTCTTCCCCGGTGAAGAACGGCAGGATCGGCCCGGCGGCATACTGCCCCAGCTTCCAGTGTCGGTCGTGCTTGGTGCGCGACTCGGCGTTGCTAAGCACTTCGTAGGCGAGATTGACCTGTACCTGAGCATCGTGCGAGCCGCCCCGGTCGGGGTGCGCACGCCGCGAGGCTTGCTTGAATGCCGCACGAATCTCGCTCTCCGAGGCTCCTAGAGCGACCCCCAGCACCTCGTAGCAGTTAAATTTTGTCCAGGACTTAACAGTCATACCGTAGTCTTACAGGGACGGTTCGGCACAATTCCCCCCGGCCCCTTCTTTTACTTATCGGCAGACGGGATCTTTTTTTGCAATCCCAAAGCAAGAGCGCACAGACAGGACTTTCCTACCATCAAGGCGAAACGTAGTGCCATGACTCCGCTTTTACCTCTCCTCTCGCTGGGAACACTGCTCTGTGGGCTGCCGCCGCGTGCCGTGACACCGCCCATTGCGCCCGTTGCCCAGACAATCCCTCAAGAAAAAGTCACCTCCCCCCAAGCTTTTTTTGGGTTTGAGATCGGTGCCGATTACCGCCTAGCGAACTACTCAAAGCTCGCCGCGTACTGGCACCAACTGGACAAGGAATCAGACCGGCTGGTCGTCCAGGAAATCGGCAAGACTGCTGAGGGCCGACCGCAGCTCATGGCCATCGTCACCTCCCCCGCCAACCACAAAAAGCTGGCGCTCTACAAAGAGATCTCCGCGCGGCTGGCGCGGGCGGAGGGCCTGACGGAAACGGAGGCAAAAAAACTGGCGGCGACCGGCAAGGCAATTGTCTGGATAGACGGCGGTCTGCATGCCACGGAAGTGCTCGGCTCCCACCAGCTTATCGAGACAGCCTATGAACTGACGCGCTCCAATGACCCGGAGGTGCGGCGCTTTCTGGACGACTGCATTATCTTGCTGGTGCACGCAAACCCGGATGGCATGGAGCTGGTCTCCGACTGGTACATGCGCAACCCCGAGGAAAAAAAGCGAAGCTTTGATATCCCACGGCTCTATCAGAAGTACATCGGGCACGATAACAACCGTGATTTCTACATGGGAGCCCAAGCGGAGACCCAGAACATGCTCCGCATTCAGTACGACCAGTGGTTCCCCCAGATTGTCTACAACCACCACCAGACCGGCCCGGCGGGCGCGGTGCTCTTCGCCCCGCCGTTCCGCGCTCCGCACAACCACCACTTCGACCCGCTGGTTGTCACGGGAATAGACCTCGTGGGGACCTCCATGCACAATCGCTTCGTGCTGGAGGACAAGCCCGGCGCGGTGCGGCGCACTCAGGCCAGCTACCAGACCTGGTGGAACGGCGGCCTGCGCACCACAACCTACTTCCACAATATGATCGGCCTGCTCACCGAGACAATCGGAAACCCAACCCCCATTGACATTCCGTTTATCCCAGACAAGCTCGTGCCTCAAGAGGACTATATCTACCCGATCACTCCCCAAAAGTGGCACTTCCGTCAGTCTATAGACTACTCCCTCACCGCAAACTTTGCCGTGCTCGATATCGCCTCGCGCCACCGGGAGCAGTTCCTCTACAATATCTACAAGATGGGGCGCAACTCTATCGCGAAAGGCAGTAAGGACACCTGGACGGACTATCCCAAGCGTATTGCGGCGGTGAAAGAGGTCATCCGCACAGACCGCGCAAAGAGTACGGCAACACCGGGTGATGTGCAGCCAACCTCCTACTTCTCCCTGCTCCGTGACCCCAAGCTGCGCGACCCGCGTGGCTTTATTCTCTCCGCCGACCAGCCCGACTTTCCCACGGTCGTGAAGTTCATCAAGACCCTACGCCTCAATGGCATCACGGTGCATCAGGCCACGCAGCCGTTTACGGTCGCGGGAAAAACCTACCCCGCCCACTCATTTATCGTCAAGACAGCCCAGGCGTTCCGTCCGCACGTGATGGACATGTTCGAGCCCCAGGACTACCCCAATGATCTGCAGTACCCCGGTGGCCCACCTAAGCCCCCCTACGACAGCGCCGGATACACCCTCGCATTTCAGATGGGAGTGCACTTCGAGCGCGTTTTAGACGACTTCACGTTTCCTGGCAAGATAGTCGAGGGTATGGCAAAGGTTCCCCCCGGCACTGTCACCGCAGGGCAGGCGGGCTGGCTGTTAGATCACAGCTACAACGATGCTTTTGTGCTCATCAACCGCGTGCTCAAGGCGGGCGCTGAGGTGCGCTGGCTGCTGAACCCTCTGGATGTCGCCGGAAAGCACCTGCCGACCGGTGCCTGGTTTATCGCAAGCTCGGAGAAGACAAAAACTCTTGTGGAGAAGGCGGCGGCAGAGCTGGGCCTGGACTTTCTTGGTGTAGATACCCGCCCCGACGGCGCGGCGCTCCCGTTAAAGCCGATCCGTATCGGGCTGTGGGATCGCTACGGCGGCTCGATGCCCTCGGGCTGGACGCGCTGGCTCTTTGAGCAGTTCGAGTTCCCCTTTCAGGTGGTCTACCCACAGGAGCTAGACGCGGGCAATCTCGCTGAGAAGTTCGATGTGATTGTCTTCGTGGATGGGGCCATTCCCGCCCGAGATCTCGCCGGAGGGCAGTCGCGCACTCGCACGGAAGCTATCCCGGCGGAGTTTCAGCCCTGGCTTGGCTCCGTCAGCCAGGCAAAGACCGTGCCCCAGCTTCGGACGTTTCTGGAGGCGGGCGGGACGGTGGTCACCATTGGCAGCTCCACGATTCTGGGCAAGCAACTCGGGCTTCCTCTGCGAAACCACCTGACCCAGCGCGGTGCCAACGGCGAGCAGCAACCCTTAGAGCAAGAGAAGTTCTATCTGCCTGGCTCGGTGGTGCGCCTCGCCACGGACAACACGCATCCGCTGGCACACGGCATCCCCGCGCAGGTGGATGCTTTCTTCGACAACTCCCCCGTCTTTCAGCTCGCGCCTGGTGCCAGCGCCCTCGCTCTGCGCCCCGTGGCCTGGTTCGACTCGGCAACCCCGTTGCGCTCAGGCTGGGCGTGGGGAGAAGGCTACCTAAAGGACGGCATCGCGATCCTGGAGGCTTCCGTGGGCAATGGCCATCTCTTCCTCTTCGGCCCCGAGATCGTGAACCGCGCACAGCCCCACGGCACGTTCAAGTACCTCTTCAATAGCCTCTACTACGGCCCCGCCACCACGGCGTCCAAGCCCAAGATTGAAATACGATAGAATTATGAACAGAGGTTTCCCTGATGCCAGCAACGCTTACCAATTTGCAGATAATACCACCGCCACCAACAGTGCTCACGGAGGTACTCATTCAGACCATTACGAGCAACGCTCAGATGTTACGTCTGCTTGACCCAGAGCGCTACCGTCAGCTACTGGAAACCCTCCCCTCAGCGACGCCCCCTACTCTAGCGCCCTCTGAGGGAAATATGGATGCTGCTTGGGACGATCTGGAGCGCTGGCTGGTAGCTCTCCGCGAGCAGGATCGGGCAGCAGTGGAGCCGTAGAAGTGGCTCGCTATCTTTTAGACACGAACCTTCTTCGCCCTGCCCTTACTCCAGGCAACGCGCTAGCACTCTGGATCGAGGCCCATCCAGGGGAGATTACCCTGAGTGCCGTTACGGTGCGTGAGGCACTCCGAGGGATGCTGGCCTCTATTGCCGAGGCAGAATCGCCTCAGGCCGCCGGTAAGTCGTCCCTCAGCACGCGCTACGCTCTGTTAGTCAGGCTCCTGGAGGGGATACAGAGCTTCCCGCTTCACCCCTACTCGGAAGTGGCAGATGCCCTCTACCAGAGCTGGCCCAAGAGCCTACACCGTACTGGCCCCAACGACTGCCGCATCGCGGCCTCGGCGATCGTCGCGGGGCTGATAGTATTAACCCACAATACCACCGACTTCTCCCGAATTGCCCAGCACGACAACCGTCTTCGTTTTGAGCAAGAACCCGCGTAAAAGCGCCTGGGTGAGCCGTCGCCCGCACAGCTTGAGCAAGCTGCGACGGTTGTACAGATCGTAGCCAAACGTGCTGCTTTGACCACCAGAAGTCATCGAGGAGAGCTGACCGCGCACGTTCCAGCCAAGGTAGTCTGAGCCAAGGCGGGTCATGTTCCCATTCGCGTCGTGATCCGCCGTTAAAGTCCCACTGCCGCTGGTCATTGAGGTCAGGCGATTGGCCCAGTCGAAGTAGCGCACATCGTTTGCGCTGGTGGCGCTGAATCGGCGTCCGAGCGCATCGTACTCGTAGCTGACCAGGAGCGTGTTGTTACCGCCACCACCACCGCCAACCGGAGGTTCGTCTCCGCCGCCACCGCCGGAGCCGTTGACTAGAGAGACGGTCTTGACGCGGCCCCACGCATCGTAGGTGAACGCCTTGTCGCCTGCACGAAGCACCTTGCCTGATGGCGCGTCATGCACGATGGGGCTAAGACCGGGAAGACCACCGGCGGCGGGGGCAGACAAAAGTAAGTTGTCCGCATCGTACTCACAGAGATAGTGGGGCTGAGCAGAACTTGATGGAGGACAAATGAGAAGCAGAAAAACACTCAACAAAAGCCATCTACAAATTTTATTGTGAATTAAATATTGCATACCGTGTGACCGATTAATGAGAATTCTATTTATTTTGAGCATTAAAAACATAATTATCCAACATATATAAAAAATAATCATAATTAATAACTACTGAACCCTTGTGCTCGACCGTCCCCGTCAGGCTCTCCACCGCAGGAACCGCACGCTCCCACGCATTCGTGACGCGCTTCCATTCTACCTTGCCGCTCTGCTCGTTACGCGCCGCAATCCAGAGCGTTTT